>NZ_CP187126.1:3000000-3284699 GCF_049601585.1 Frigoribacterium sp. 2-23
GACGACCTCGCCCGCGCCGCGAAGTCGGGCTCGGCCGTCGCGGCGCTCACCGCGAGCGAGGGCACGATCTACCGTCGGTTCGGCTTCGGGCCGGCGCTGCGCGAACGCCACGTCACGATCGACGCCCGCCGCCCCGTCACCCTGCTCGGCGAGCCGACCGGCAGCGTCGAGCTCGTCCCCGTCGCCCGGCTCGAGTCGATCGCGCACGACGTGTTCGCCCGCTTCCACGCACGCACGCCCGGCTCGATCGACCGGCACGCGGGCGCGTGGAACCGCACGCTGGGGCTCGCGATCGGAGACGAGGAGAAGCCCGACCGCACGCTCCGCGGGGTCGTGCACCGCGCCTCCTCGGGTGACGGCGGCGTCGGAGACGTCGACGGCTACGCCACGTATCGCGTCACCGAGACCGAGAAAGAGGCCGTGCTGCACGTCGTCGACCTCGTGGCGGCGACCGACGACGCCTACCTCGGCCTGTGGCGACTGCTGCTCTCGATCGACCTCGTGACCCGCGTCACCTGGGACGCCGCCCCGCTCGACGACCCGCTCGTGCACGCGCTGGCCGACAACCGCGTCTACGACGTGCGCCACGAGGAGGACCACGTCTGGTTCCGGCTGCTCGACGTCCCGGCCGCCCTGTCGGCGCGCCCGTACGCCTCCGACGGCGTCGTGACGATCGCGGTGTCGGACGACCTCGGCCACGCGACCGGCACGTACCGCCTCACGAGCGAAGGAGGCACGGGCGCGGTCAAGCGCGCGGCCGTCCGTCGCGCAGACGTCGAGCTGGACGTCGCCACGCTCGGTGCGCTCTGGCTCGGCGGCATCGACCCGGTGACGCTCGCGGCCGCCGGGCTCGTGCGCGAGCGCCGGGTCGGGGCCGTGCAGACGCTGCGCGCCCTGCTCCGCCCGGAGCGCCCGGTCTACGGCGTGACGTACTTCTAGGCGCTGGACACCCGAAAAGGGACGGGACAGCCGGGGGCCCGGCGATGTCTCGTCCCTTTTCGCGTGCAATGCGGGCGCGGCGGCCCGGGCGCGGCGGCCTAGGCGCGCGTGTCGGGCAGGCCGTTGGCCTGGGCGACCGCGCCGTACCAGCGCGCGCTCGGCTTCGGGGTGCGCTCGAACGTCTGCTTGTCCCAGCCGATCAGGCCGAACGTCGGCCGGAACCCGCTCGCCCACTCGTAGTTGTCGAGCGCGCTCCAGTGCTGGTAGCCGAGCACGTCGATGCCCTCGGCGATGGTGTCGTGGATGTGCTCGAGAGCACCCTGCGTGTAGGCGATGCGCCGGGTGTCGTCGGCGGTCGCGATGCCGTTCTCGGTGACCATGACGGGCACGTGGCCGGACAGCTCCCACGCGCTGCGGATGCCCTCGGCAGCGGCGGGCGGGTAGAACTCCCACCCGGTCAGCGTGGTCTCGAGCCCGTCCGCGACGGGACGCGGCCCCTCCGGCCCGATGAACGTCCGGGTGTACGCCTGCACGCCGACGAAGTCGTCGCCGGCCGCCATCTCGCTGTACCAGTCGTCGCGGACGTAGCCGTACTCGCGCAGCTTCTCGCCCGCGCCCTCCTCGTCGAGCGCCTTGAACGCCTGCGTCGCGACGGTCCAGCCCGACTTCACGTGCGGCAGCTGCGACAGCACCTCACGCGAGCGCTGGTGCGAGGCCAGCAGCGCGTCGGCGACCTGCAGGTCGGGGTTCGGCAGCCCGTAGGCGACCAGGTTCGATGCGTCCTCGCCGCCGGCCAGCATGGCGGCGATGTTCGGCTCGTTGATGGTGCAGACGTAGTTCACGCCCTCCGAGACGACGGGCAGCGCGAGCTCGGTGTAGCGGGCGAACAGGTCCGCCGCATCGGGAGCCCGCCAGAAACCGTCCCGCTCGAACCAGCGCGGCACCGTGAAATGCATCAGCGTGACGATCGGCTCGATGCCGAACTCGTGGCACGTGTCGACCATGCGGCGGTAGTGGTCGACCTCGGCGCGGCTGACGAAGCCGCGCTCGGGCTCGATCCGCGCCCACTCGATGCTGAACCGGTACGAGTTCAACCCGAGCGAGGCCAGCGTCGCGATGTCGTCGCGGAACCGGTGGTAGCTGTCGGCCGCGTCACCCGAGGGCTCGACGATCGTGGTGCCCGGCGTGTGCTCGTGCACCCACCAGTTGCTGTTGACGTTGTTGCCCTCGATCTGGTGGGCGGCCGTCGCGGCGCCCCAGAGGAATCCATCGGGGAAGGTCAGCACGGGTGGGTCCTTTCGACACGGTGCAGGGGGGAACAGGGCAGGCGGGACACCGCGACGGGTCGGCCGCGACACGGAAGAACGGTCGGAGAGACAGAGGGTCGGACGAGCAGAGGGTCAGGAGGCGCGGGTCGACGCCCAGAAATCGGCCAGCAGCGAGACGGTCGCCTCGGGCGTCTCGATCTGCGGCGAGTGGAACGCCGCCGCGACGATCTCGTAGCGGGCGCCCAGCCGTTCGGCCATGTCGCGCTGCCACGGGATCGGCCAGGCCGCGTCGAACTCGCCGTGCGCGACCATCACGGGCAGCCCGGTGGCGCGGAGCGCGTCGGTGGTGTCGGACGGGTCCTCGAGCAGCAGGCCGCCGGCGATGACGCTGAGCGGGCTGGTGCGCTCCATCCGCATGCGGACGAACGCGAGGTCGGGGTCGAGCGCCGTCAGTGCGGCGTCGTCCAGGCCGAGCGTGACCGGGTTGACCGCGTCGAAGAGGGCGCGGTTGCCCTGCTCGGCGACGAGGTGGCGTTCGAGGTACTTGCGGTTCGCCCAGCCGTGCGGGCCCGAGCAGAGCATCGTGTACGACGCGAACGACTCCGGCGATGCGATCGCGGCCGCGCGACCGATGACGCCACCGAGGCTGTGCCCCACGAGGTGCACGGGCCGGCCGTCTGCGAGCAGGGCGGCGATGCGCACGATGTCGCGCGCCTCCTCGTCCAGGGTGTACTCGGTCGGTGTGGTCGGGGCCGCGGAGTCGGCCTGACCGCGCCGCGAGACGATCACGGCCTCGTAGCCGGCCTCGGCGAACAGGGGCATCGCGATGCGGAAGTCCTCCTTCGAGCCGGTGTAACCCGGCACGACGAGGACGGTGCCGCGCACCTCGCCGCGCGGCACGACCCGGTAGGCGGTGAGGCGGCCGACCGGCAGGTCGACGGCGACGGTCTCGACGCCGTCCGGGACGGGCAGCTCGCCGAAGACGGACGCGGACGGGAACTCGTGGAGGGTCGTCATGCCGTCGATCCTGCCGCGGCGGCGTGCACGGCGCGCGGGTTCGGCACCGCGTCGAGCAACTGAACCGTGTACGGATCGGTCGGGTGCCGCATCACGTCGGCCGTGACCCCGCGTTCGACCACGGCACCGTCGTGCAGCACCATGATGTGGTCCGTGATCAACCGGGCGCTGAGCAGGTCGTGCGTGATGTAGAGCAGCGAGACGCCCCACTGCTCGCGCAGGTCCTCGAGCAGGGCGAGCACACCGGCGCGGAGGCTCACGTCGAGCATCGAGACCGGCTCGTCGGCGATGATCACCTGGGGGTCGCTGGCGAGCGCCCGGGCGATCACGACGCGCTGCCGTTGGCCGCCCGACAGCTGGTGCGGCAGCTTGGCCGCGAACTGCTCGACCGGCGTCAGACCGACCGTCTCGAGCAGTTCGAAGACCCGGCGCCGCGCCTCCTTGCCGGTCAGCCCGGTGTAGTTCACGATCGGTCGCGTCAGCGTGTACTCGACGGTGTGCAACGGGTTCAGTGCCGCGTACGGGTCCTGGAAGACCATCTGCACGTCGCTGCGCAGATCGCGCAGTTGCCGCTTCTTCAGGCGCGCGACGTCGAGGTCGCCGAAGCGCACGGTGCCCTCGGACGGCTTCTCGACACCGGTGATCAGCTTCGCGATCGTGCTCTTGCCCGACCCCGACTGCCCGACGAGCGCGAGCGACTGCCCCGGCTCGAGCGAGAACGAGACGTCGCGGACGGCCCGCACGGGCTGTTCACCCCGACGAGGAGGCGCGTAGGTCTTGGACACCCCGTCGACGACGATCGCGTTCCGGGCCACCTTGTGGTCGCGGGTGCTGACACTCGGCGTGCTCGTGGTCGTGTCGACGCGCTTCACGCCCTGCGCCTTGCGCAGCGAGCGGTCCTCGAAGCCGGGCAGCGACACCGTCTCGCCGCGCGGGTCGGCGTAGTGCGACAGCAGCATCCGGGTGTAGTCGTCCTGCGGGTCGCTCAGCACCTGCGCGCTCGTGCCGTCCTCGACGATGCGGCCCTCGTGCAGGACGAGCACGCGCTGTGTCGCCTCGAGCACGATGCCGAGGTCGTGGCTGATCAGGATCGCCGTGAAGCCCTCGCTCTGCTGCAGCGCGATGATCGTGTTCATGACGGCGTGCTGCACGAGCACGTCGAGTGCCGTCGTCGGCTCGTCGAAGACCATCAACTGCGGTTCGAGACTGAGCGCGAGCGCGATCGAGACACGCTGGCGCATGCCGCCGGACAGCTCGCCGGGGTACCGGTCGAGCACCGTCGCGGGCAGCTCGACCTTGCCGACCAGCTCGGTCGAGCGCTGCTCCCAGCGCTCGCGCTCGACGTGGCCGTGCGCCTGGTAGATGTCGCGGAAGTGGTTGCGGATCGTACGGACCGGGTTCAGCGCGTTCATGCCCGACTGCAGCACCATCGCGAAGCCGCCCTGACGCTGCTGGCGCAGCGCCTCGACGCCGAGCTCGCGGATGTCCGTGCCGTCGAAGACGATGCTGCCGCCGTTCGTGCGGGCCGGCGGCTTCTGCAGCCGGGTCAGCGCGTAGCCGAGCGTCGACTTGCCCGAGCCGGACTCGCCGACCAGGCCGACGAACTCGCCGCGACGCAGCTGGAACGACACGTGGTCGACGGCCTGCACCGGCGTCGCGCCGGCCGACTCGTAGACGACGCTGAGGTCGCGCACGTCGAGGATGGTGTCGCTCGTGGCCGAGTTCATGTCTTTCGCCTTCATGCCTTGTACTCCGACTCCGTTGCTCGCGGGCCCGAGCCGGACACCCGGAGGCGCGGGTTGCTGACCGCATCGACGCCGAAGTTGATGAGGGTGAGACTCATCGCCAGCAGGGCGATGCAGAGACCGGGCGCGAACAGCAGCACCCACTGCCCGGTGAGGAGGGCGTTCGAGTTCTGCGCCCAGTAGAGGATGGTGCCCCAGCTGACGATCGACGAGTCGCCGAGCCCCAGGAACTCGAGCCCCGCCTCGGCGAGGATGGCGCTCGTCGCGGCACCGAAGAACGAGCCGGCGATGAGCGACGTCATGTTGGGCAGGATCTCGCGGAACACGATGCGTGCCGAGCTCTCACCCGAGAACTGGGCCGCCGTGACGAAGTCGCGCGAACGCAGGGACTGCGTCTGGCTGCGCAGCACGCGAGCCCCCCAGGCCCAGCCGGTGACGACGATCACGGCGATGATCACCGCGATGCCGCCGTTCTGCAGGTACGCCGCGATGACGATCATCAGCGGGAGCCCCGGGATGACGAGGAAGAGGTTGACGATGAACCCGACCACGTCGCCGCCGAAGCCGCGAAGGTAACCCCAGCTCAGACCGATCGCGACGGCGATCAGCGTCGACAGGATGCCGGCGACGAAGCCGACCATCACGCTGATCCGGGCGCCGTAGAGCAGCTGGCTCAGCACGTCCTCGCCGGCGGCGGTCGTGCCCATCCAGTGCGCGGCGGACGCGTCCTGGCTGCGGTCGAAGCCGTTCTCGCTCGCGCCGTAGGGGGCGAGCAGCGGGGCGAACACGGCCATCAGCACGAACACGCCGAGGATGACGATGCCGATCTTGGCCTTCGGGTTCGACCAGATCGTCGCGACGATGCGGCCGACGGTGCGCCACGGGCTCGGCGGGGTGGATGCGCCGGCTCCTTCGGGGAGCCGGACGGAGACGGTGGAGGTCATCGGCGGGTCCTTGGGTCGAGTACGCCGTACAGGATGTCGACGAGGAAGTTGGCGACGAGCACGCTCACGGTGATCATCAGGAAGAGGGCCTGCATCAGCGGATAGTCCTGACCGATGACGGCGTTGAACAGCAGGTAGCCGATGCCGGGGTAGCCGAACACCTGCTCGACGAGGATCGAGCCGCCCACGACACCGCCGAGCGACAGCCCGAACCCCGTCAGGTTCGGCAGGATCGCGTTGCGGGCGGCGTAGCGCACGGCGACCGTGCGACCGCGGAGGCCGTTCGCCTCGGCGAACGTGACGTAGTCGTCGCCCAGCGTGCCGATCATGGCGTTGCGCATGCCGAGGATCCAGCCGCCGAGGCTCGTCACGAGGATCGTGATGGCCGGCAGGACCGCGTGGTACAGCGCGTCACCCGCGAAGCCCGGCGTCAGGGCCGGCGTGTTCGTCGGGCCGTAGGCGCCGCTGGTCGGGAACCAGTGCAGCACGTAGCCGAGGAAGAACAGCAGCAGCAGGGCCGTCCAGAAGTACGGGAACGTGCTCATGAAGCTGCCCGAGAGCGTCGGCAGGGAGTCGAGCCAGGTGCCGCGTTTCCAGGCCGCGCCGACACCGATCAGGGTGCCGACGACGAAGGCGATGATCGTGCAGAGCCCGACGAGGATGAGCGTGTACGGCAGCGCCTGGCTGACCAGGTGCGAGACCGACTCGGGGTAGAACGTGTAGCTCACCCCGAAGTCGAGGGTCACGACCTGGCGCAGGTAGCCGACGTACTGCTGCCAGATGTTGCCGTCGGGCACACCCAGCTGGGCCTCGATCGCCCGACGGGTGGCGTCGGTGACCGGGCCGTTCTGCGACAGCTTCGCGATCGCGGCGTCGGTGGGCGAGCCCGGCATCAGCCGGGGCAGGAGGAAGTTCAGCGTGACCGCGGCCCACAGCGTGAGCACGAACAGGCCGATCTTCTGACTGGCGTACTTCACTTGTCGCCACCGTCCATTCCGGTGCGGTCGACCCGCTTGAGGTGCGTGAACATCAGCAGGGGTGCCCAGTCGTAGGTCTGCGGTGCCGTGTAGGGATCGGCGGCGCTCGGCCAGCCGGTGAACTTCGACGTGTTGAACAGACCCCAGAGACCGCCGTGGTACATGCCGATCACGGGCACCTGGTCGTAGACGACGTTCTGCAGCCGGTAGATCAGCTGCTTCTGCGTCGCGGTGTCCGTCGTCGACTTGTACTGCGTGAGCAGGTCGTCGACGGCCGGGTCGGAGAAGCGCTCGAAGTTGTTCTGCGTCGACTCGCCGACCGGCTTGAAGAACTCGCTCGAGAGCAGGTTGTTGTACGCCTGGAAGATGTCGCCGTTGCCCATGCCGCCCATCGCCACGTCGAAGTCGCCGTTGTTGATGGCCGACTGGTAGCCGGCAGGCTGCGGGGCCTTCACCGTGACGTCGATGCCGATCGCGCCCAACTGGCGCCGCACCTCCTGGACTCCCCTCAGCCAGTCGCTGTAGCCGTTCGCCGTCGTGATGGAGAAGGCCAGCTGCTTGCCGTCGGGGCCGACCAACTGGTCGCCCTGCAGCGTGTAGCCGGACTTCGCGAACTCGGCGAGCGCCGCGTCGCGGTTCTGCGTGATCATGCCGCCGTCGGGCAGCGACGGGTCGAGCCACTGCTCTTGGTTCGGCATGATGAGCGCGGTCTGCGAGGCCGCCGTCAGATACCCCTCGGTCGCGGTCTCGGCGATCGCGTCGCGGTCGAGGGCCTTCGAGATGCCCTGCCGCACGTTGACGTCGTCGAACGGCGCCTTGGTCAGGTTCGGCATGAGACCGACGACGCCTCCCGGCGGGAACCAGTACTGGTTGTCGGGGTTCGCGGCACCCCAGGTGCCCTCGACGTCGGAGATGAACGAATAGGCCCAGTCGTAGCCGCGCGTGACGGTGTCGAGCTGGTTGTTCGTCGCGGGCAGGATCAGGTGCTCGATCTCGACCTTGTCGGCCTGCCAGTAGTCGTGGTTCTTGTCCATCGTGTACTGCTGCGACGAGAAGTTGCCGAGCGTGAACGGGCCGGTGCCGACCGGGTTCTCGTTGCGCCACGTGACCGGGTCGTCGACCTTCGACCAGATGTGCTCGGGCACGATCAGCGTGAGGCCGATGATGACCGTCGAGGGCACGTCGTCGGTCTTGAGGTGGAAGACCACGTGCTCGGCGCCGTCGTCGCCGGTCGTCTTCTCGATCCGGTCGATGTGCGTCCAGGCACCCCGCACGTCGAGCGGCGGGTTCTTCTTGATCAGGTCGAACGTGTACATCACGTCGTCGGCCGTGAAGGGCGTGCCGTCGGACCAGTCGACGCCCTCGCGGATGGTCATGTCGACGGTGCGCGCGTCGGGCAGCTGCACGTCGGAGGCGAGCCACGGGTGCTGTTCGCCGTCGAGCACGTTCGTGACGATCAGCGGCTCGTACATGTAGCTGGACGCGACGCGCTTGTTCGCCAGATAGGGGTTGAAGTTGCGCTCGAACATCGGCGAGCCCTTGTCGGCGTTGATCAGCATCGTGTCGGCGCCGATCGTCGGATCGGGTTCGCTCTTGATCTGGATGCTGCAGCCGGTCACGAGCAGGGCAGCCGTGACGGCGAGCGCGGCGGCGCGCAGGGCACGGCCTGGTCGGGTTGTGAGCTTCGTCGCCACGGGTCTCTCATTCGTCGTCGAGGTGAGCGTGTTCAGTGTAAGCGCATACATTCGGTTGGCGCAACGGTCGCGGGCCCGCGGGCCGCGCTGGTGTGGGTGGTGTCGCGCCTCGCGCGTCCTGGCACCGCGCCTCCTGGCACCGCGCCTCCTGTCTGCTGCCACCGCGCCTCCGGAACCTCGTTCTGATCGACGCACCTCGTTATACCGCGGTGCGGTGATCGGAACGAGGTGCGGCGGGGGCGGCCGGCGCGCCGGCCGCCCGTGCCGGCCGCCCGCGCCGGCCGCGATCGTTCGACGGCGAGAGACTCGGGCGCGTCTCCAAGGCTCGCGCGCGAGAATCGGAGTCGACCCGCCGCCCGCCGACCCCCGAGGCCCATGCTCACGTCGTCGCACCTCGCCACGCTGCGCTCGACGCTGCCCCTCGTCGCGGCGGCGGCCGACGACATCGCCGACGACTTCTACGCCCGGCTCTTCGCCGACCGGCCCGACCTGTTGCGCGACCAGTTCAACCGCGGCGACCAGGCGCAGGGCCGCCAGCAGCGGGAGCTCGCCCGCACGATCGTCGCCCTCGCAGACGACGTCGTCGGCACCCAGGTCGGCTCGCACGTCCCCCAGCTGCCGGGCACGCACACGACGGTCGGGGCCGACTCGGCCGGCTCCGATTCGCGGGGCAGCGGCTCGGCCGGCGCCGGCTCGGCGAGCGCCGGCTCGGCGAGCGCCGGCTCGGCGAGCGCCCGCGAGGCCTCCGCGGCGGTCGCCGTCGCGCCGTGGTCGGTGTCGGCGCCCGCGTCGTGGGCCGTCCGGTCGGCGGCGCGCGAGATCACGTCGAGGCTCGCCCAACGGCACGCGGCCCTGCGCATCGGGCGCTCCGAGTACGACCTCTTCGAGCGCCACCTCGGGGCCGCGTTCGCCGCCGCCCTCGGCGACGCCTGGACCGAGGAGGCGCGCGAGGCCTGGTCCACCGTCTACCGTCAGACCCGTGACGAGTTGGTCACGTCCGTCGAGGCGGTCTACCGAGCCGCCGACCAACCGCTCGACGACGACTGGCGCGAGGCCCTGATCACCGACTACCGGCTCGTCGCCGAGGACGTCGTCGCCCTCACCCTCGTCTCGGCCGACAGCGAGGCGCTGCCGCCGTACCGGGCCGGGCAGTTCGCGTCGATCCAGGTCGTGCTGCCGGACGGCGCGCGGCAGATCCGGCAGTACAGCCTGCGCGGCGGCTCCGACGAGCAGTGGCGGATCAGCGCCCGCGTGCTGGACGGCGAGGGCGTCGTGCCCGACGGCGAGGTGTCGACGCACCTGCGCGACCACCTCTCGGCCGGCGACGTCGTGTCGGTCTCGCCGCCGATCGGCTCGCTCACCATCGACGAGCTCGACGACGCGCCCCTCGTGCTCGTCTCGGCCGGCATCGGCTGCACCCCGGTCCTCGGCATGCTCGATCATCTCGCCCGCACCGAGCCGACCCGCGAGGTGACGGTGCTGCACTTCGAACGCACACCCGAGCGGCACGCGCACCGGGCCGAGTTGGAGGCGCTGGTCGCCTCGATGCCGAATGCGCGCCTCCGGGTCAGCTACACGGGCGGCAGCCTGTCGGCGTTGTCGGCCCTCGGCGTGCCCCTCTCGGAGGTCTCGCTCGACGGCGTCGGCGCCTATCTCGAGCCGATCGACCTCGACGTGGCGCGGCTGACGGCGTCGCATCGCGTCTTCCTGTGCGGGCCGGTGCCGTTCATGGCCATCGCCCGGGCCGCCCTGATCGAGCACGGGGTGCCCGCGAGCCGGGTGCACTATTTCGTCTTCGGGCCGGACGACGGCACCGTCGTCGGCGCGGACACCGGCCAGCGCCGGCCGCAGCCGTAGCGACGGGTGGTCTGTTCGCGTGCCGCGGGCTCGAACGCGGGCGCGGGCGCGGGCTCGGGCTCAGCCGCGGTCGACCGCGGGGCAGCTCTCGCGCAGCAGCACGTCCACGGGCAGCGTGATGCGCTGCGGCTCGAGGGACGAGTCGGTCAGCCGCGTCACGATGCTGCGCACGGCGACCCGGCCGAGTTCGGCCATGGGCTGCCGCACGGTCGTCAGGCGCGGCGTGGAGAACCGTCCCGCATCGATGCCGTCGAAGCCGGTCACGAGCACGCGGCCCGGAACATCGACCCCCTCGCGGGCGAAGACGTCGAGCACACCGAGGGCCGTCTGATCGTTCGCGCAGACGATCGCGCGGAGGCCGTCGCGGTCACGTCCGGCCGATTCGTCGTCGAGGAGGCGCGGTGCGAGTCGCTCCGCCACCGCACGTCCGCTCGCCCGGCTGAAGTCGCCCGGCTCGACGCGCACACGGATGGCACCCGAGCCGGTCGCCTCCACCGCGGCGACCGCGGCGTCGAAGCCGGCGTGTCGATCTGCCTCGTCGGGCGAATCGGCCGGCCCGGAGACGTAGAGGATGTCGCGGACGCCGTGCTCGGTGAGGACGAACTCGGTGAGCGCGCGCATCCCGGCGGCGTTGTCGACGCTCACATGGTCGAGGTCGTCGCCCGGTCGGGAGTCGGCGAGGACGACGACGGGCATCCGCCGGGAGACGTGCGCGAGCAGATCGTCGGGCACCGTCTGGGCGAGCACGGCGAGGCCGTCCACCCGACCGGCGATGTCGTTGACCATGACCTCACGGCTCGACCCGCGACCGGCGGCGACCATCAGCGCGAAGCCGCGCCGCCAGGCCTCGACCTCGGCGCCGCGGAGCACCTCGTCGAAGTAGAGGTTCGACGGGTTGGCCCAGTGCCGCGCGGTCGGAGCAGTGGGCTCGGCGGGCGCATCGGATGACGTGCGTGCGTCGGGTGCGGCGGGGTGCGAGCCGGCGCGGCCGCTGGGCCAGCCGATCGGGTCGCGGTCGTCGATGAAGGGGATGAGGTTCGGGTCCGCGGCGCGCGACCAGTCGGGTTCGGGCTCGTCCAGGCCGTCGTGCCCGGGGAGGAACAGCCCGAGAACACCCGTCCGACGACCCGCGAGACCACGAGCGGCCCCGCTCGGCACGTAGCCGAGTTCGCGGACCGACGCCATGACACGGCTGCGCGTCTCGGGCCGGACGTCATCGGGACGACGTAGCACCCGGGACACCGTCGCGATCGACACACCGGCGTGTGCCGCCACGTCGTACACGGTGGGGGCCTTCGTCACGGATACCTCTCGGCCGGTGGAGCAGGGCACGGTTGCCGACCATCCTAGGTCGGCGACGCCGACGCCCCCGTCAGCGGTGGTCCGCTGCGGGGGCGTCGTCCAGCATCACGCGGGGAGCTGCAGCACCTGTCCGACCTCGATGAGGTTCGGGTTCGGCACCGTCTCGAGGTTGGCACCGGCGAGCGTGACCCAGCCACCGCTGATGCCGAGCTCGCGAGCGATGCTGTCGAGCGACTGGCCGGCCTTGACCGTGTAGGTCTGGCCACTGGTCGGCACGGCCGCGATGGCCGGTGCCACGGGCGCGGCGGCCTTCGCGGGGGCCTTCGCGACGTGGCGGCCACCCGAGCTCTTTCCGGTCGACGGCGCGGCCTTCGTGGCCGGAGCAGCCTTCGTGGCCGGGGCGGGAGCCGCGGCCGTGGGCGCGGCACCGCTCTTGCCGCTCAGCCCCAGCTTCGCGGAGCAGGACGGCCAGGCGCCCCAGCCCTGCGACGCGAGGACGCGCTCGGCGACCGCGATCTGCTCAGCGCGGCTGGCCTGCGAGGCCGAGCCCGTGCCTCCATTCGCTGCCCAGGTCGAGGGGCTGAACTGCAGCCCGCCCGAGTAGCCGTTGCCGGTGTTGATGGACCAGTTGCCACCGCTCTCGCACTGGGCGATGGCATCCCAGGTCGAGCCGTCGGCCGCACTGGCGGGGGCTGCGGCGAGGCCGACGCCGGCGCCGGTCAGACCGACGAGGGCGAGACCGCCGAGGAGTGCGCGGGTTCGGGTGAGTGTCTTCATGTGTACTGCTCCGTCGAGACCTCCCCGAACGGGCACGCCGAAGGCTGCTCGCTGCTGCCCGCCTCGTCGTCAGAGGGGTTCGTGTGGCCAAGGCTTCCGCGGCCGGGGCAGCAGGGGGGTGACGCACGGAGCCGAGCGGTGGGCGCCCGCTCGACGGCGGACGCTTCACGTGTCCCGGAGTGGGACGGTCGGCCACACTAGTCACGGCATTCCGACGAATCCAACCGGGACCGAGTTGTCCACCCCGCCGGAGGCGCGGGTCGCGAACGGCGCGATCGGTGCGCTCATGCGGATCGACAGGGGTGTTTCTGCGTTAGCTGTGAATCGCGATCATGGGTCGTGGCGACGGTCGGCGACCCGATCGTCGGGACCCGCGGCTGGGCGACGGTCACGCGCCGGGGCCTATCGTGGCCCGGGTCACGAAGGAGGCACCATGCCGATCCCCACCGTCACGTTCCGCTCGGGTCAGGTCGTGCCCGCGCTCGGGCAGGGAACCTGGGCGATGGGCGACGATCCACGCACGCGCGATCGGGAGCTGGACGCGCTGCGGACCGGTCTCGACGCCGGCCTGACGCTGGTCGACACGGCCGAGATGTACGGCGCCGGTCGATCGGAGGAGCTGGTCGGCGAGGTGATCTCCGGCCGTCGGGACGAGGTGTTCGTCGTCTCCAAGGTGTTGCCGTCGAACGCGACGCGGCAGGGCACCATCGACGCGTGTCATGCCAGCCTGCGACGTCTCGGCACGGATCGGATCGACCTGTACCTGCTGCACTGGCGCGGCCGGGCGCCGCTCGCCGAGACGGTGGACGCGTTCTCCCAGCTCATGGCCGACGGCGCGATCGGCGCGTGGGGCGTCAGCAACCTCGACGGGGCGGACCTCGCCGATCTGCCCGCGGGTGCCGAGCCCGCGACGGACCAGATCCTCTACAACCTGACCCGGCGGGGGCCCGAGTTCGATCTTCTGCCGTCCCTGCGGCAGCGCCGCATTCCCGTGATGGCATATTCGCCGGTCGAGCAGGGTCGACTGCTCGGCCACCCCGAATTGGCGGCGGTCGCGGATCGTCACGACGCGTCGACCGCGCAGATCGCCCTGGCCTGGACGATGCGGTCGGGACAGGTCGTGGCGATCCCCAAGGCGAGCAGCGCCGAACACGTCCTCGAGAACGCCCGCGCCGTCGACATCGAGCTGACCGCCGACGATCTGGCCGACCTCGACGCCGCCTTCCCCCCGCCGACGCGCCCCCGTCCGCTCGAGATGATCTGACGCGGCCGGCGCCCTCGCGCCTTTGCGCCTTTGCGCCCTTCGCAATTTGCGACCGTTTCGCAATTCGCGACCGGCGCGAGGCCGCATAACGAGGTGCGAAGGCCGAACGGTCGCATTGTGCCGCCAGCGGCCAGCCGCCAGCCGCCGGCGGCGAGCGGCTGGTCGGTGCCGTGGACCGGCTACCGGCCGGCACGACGAAGCGCCGCCCACCCGACGGGATGAGCGGCGCTCCTGTTCGCTGTGCGGCTACTCCGCGGTGTTGCGACGGCGGCGGGCGGCGAGCAGCACGCCCGCACCGGCCAGCATCAGCAGCAAAGCACCGGCGACGAACGGTGTCGGCTCCGAACCCGTGTAGGCCAGGGCGCTGGTCGAGCCCGCAGGTCGGATCGGCGTGAGAGCCGAGCCGGCCGGGTCAGGAGCACCCGGGGTCGTGACCGGAGGCACCACGGCCGCCGGGACGACCGAGAACAGCACCGGCGTGGAGAGCGTCGAGGTCGTCCCGTCGGGCAGGTTCTGCAGCGCGGTGACTCCGAAGGCGCCCGTCGGCACCGCCGAGAACGACACCGAGTAGGCGCCGGTCGCGTCGGTCTGGAACGTCGCGACCGCTCCACCGAGGGTGGGGTCGTACGGCACCGGCTCGGCGGCCGCCGCCGCGGCAGCGGCGTCGAGAGCGGCACCGAAGAGACCGCGCTGAGCGACCTCGGCGACGAGGGCGGACTGCGTCTGCTCGGTGGCGGCCACACGAGCCGACCGCGAGGGCGGAGTGCCGGGCGTCTCGAGGCCGTCGAACTGATCCGCCGTGGCGATCAGCACCGTCACGAGGGCGTTCGGCTGTGCGACGCCGGCGACGGTCACCGTGCCGGTCTCGACCGAGGAGCCCGCCGTGGGAGCGGTGATCGACGGCCCGGCGATCGCGGCCGACACCTCGACCTCGACGGTCGCCTCGGACCCCTGGGCTCCCGTGAGCGTCAGCGTCAGAGGGCCCGTCGGGGCCGATGCGGCGAGCCGCGCGGCGTCGTCGATCCGGCCGAGCGCGTCGGCCGTCACCTCACCCTCGAGACCCGCGACGGTGACGACCTCGCCGGGGACGAAGTTCGACGCCAGGAGGCGGAAGGGCTTGCCGGCCTGGACGGCACCGTCGGCGACGGCCGCGACCGGCGGCAGGTCGAGGTCTTCCGTCACCGCGGCGAAGGCGTTGACGAGACCGGCCCCGAAGTAGCGGGCGTCGCCCATCGGGATCGCCTGCTTCTTCAACAGCGCCTGCAACTGGGCCGGCGACGCATCGGGGTGGGTCGACGCGAGCAGCGCCGCCACACCGGCGACGTGCGGGGACGCCATCGAGGTGCCGTTGTACTTCGCGTACTTGCCACCGAAGACGGTGCTGAGGATGGCCGAACCCGGTGCGGCGATGTCGATCACGCCGGTGCCGTAGTTCGAGAACGACGACTTGATCAGCGAGCCGTCGGCCTTCTGTGCGACCGAGGCCACCGTCACGACGCCGTCGATCTCGGTCGGGATGTCGGAGCAGCCGGTCGAGACGTCACGACCCGTGATCGGTGTCGTGTCGTTCGGGCCCGAGTCGCTCGTCGTCTTGTTGGCGAGGTCGTAGTTCGAGTTGCCGGCCGCGGCCACGTTCAGCACGCCGCGCGTCTCGGAGTACTTCACCGCGCGGGTGACGGCTTCGAGCGCCGGAGCCTGGTCGGCGTCCGTGCTGCACCAGAACTCCCACGGGTCGACGTAGTAGCTGTTGTTCGTCACGTCGAAGTCGTGCTCGGCTGCCCACATGAAACCGCAGAGGGCGTACTCGGGGTAGATGAAGCCGTCGTAGCTGACGACCTTGACACTGGCGAGCGTCACGTCGGGTGCGATGCCGACGATGCCGACGCCGTTCTCGGCCGCCGCGATGGTTCCGGCGACGTGCGTGCCGTGCGACTCGCTGTCGTCCTTCGGGACCCAGGCCGCCTGCGACTGATCCGGGATGCCGTTGACGGCACAGCCCACCGAGAGGGACGGGTCGACCTGGCCGGCGAGATCGGGGTGGGCGACGTCGATGCCGCTGTCGAGCACACCGACGACGACCTTCGGGTCGCCCTTGGTGATCTCGTGCGCCTCGGGGGCGCCGATGGCCTTCATGTCCCACTGCTCCGACTCGAGCGGATCGGCCGCGACCGCCTGCTCACCGGCGGGCAGGTCGATGCTCTGCTGCCCCGAGCCGGTCGGTGCGACGGGCCCCTCCGACACTGCGGCGGTCCGCGTCGGACCGGCCGACTCGACGCCGACGGCCGCGCGGACGGCCGCGAGGAACTCGCCGTCCGTCGACTGCGCCGTCACGACGCCGATCTCGTCGTACTCGCTCAGCACGACGCCGCCCGAGGCGACGACCGCCTCGGCGGCGGCCGTCGTGGCGGCGGCACCCGTGGTCGTCGAGTTGACGACGTAGTTCATCAGCACGCCGTCGGCGACCGTGGCGTCGGCCGACGGCAGCTCGGCGGCCACCGCCTCGGTCTCGCCCGTGCCCGCTGCGTCGGTGACCACGGACTCGTCCGACGTCGAAGCCGGCGCCTCTGCGGACGTGTCGGCGGCCGCACCGGCGGACGACTCGGTGGTCGCCGCGTCGCCCGCGGCAGCCGCGTCGGCCGTGTCGGCGGCGCTCGTCGTCTCCGCGGCTCCGCTCGTCTCGGCCGTGCCGGTGGCCTCGTCGGCCGCGGCGTCGTCGCCGTCGGCCGCGAAGGCGGTGGTGGGTGCGAGCACGAGGGCGCTCGCGAGCGCCAGGGCGGTCGCGTAGCGCGCGCCCCGACGTCGGGTGATTCTGATCACGTAGTCACTCCTGATAGTCGATCGCCCGCGGACGGGCGAGGCACTCGCGAGGTGTCTTCGCCGGCCCCCAGACCGAACGACTCCCGAGTCGAATGACCCCAGGTTAGGGGTAGGACGTTTCGTCTGCGTTACATCGTGAACAATCCGTTACGGACTCCCCGTGTGGAGGAGTCATCGGCAACACCCGACGCACAACGCGCCTCGGGCTGTCGCACCCACCCGCGGGCACGATGCGACCGTTTCGCACTGTGCGACCGTGCTGCGCGCCCGGAACGAGGTTTTGGGCCGAAACGGTCGCACATTGCGAAGAAGAAAGCGCGGGGCGAGGGGCGCGCGCAGGAGGCACGGCGACGAGTCGTCCACAGGGCGGGCGTATTACGCAGGGTTGCCGTGGGCGGCGCCGATGTCCTCCGTCGTCCGTAGCCTGGTGCGCATGGCCTCGACCGACACCATCTCGAATCTGCTCGACGAGCGGCGCACGTTCGCCGTGCCTCCTCGGCTGGCGCAGACGGCGAACGTGACGGCCGACGAGCACGCCCGCGCCGCGGCCGACCCCGTCGCCTTCTGGGAGGAGGCGGCGCGACGACTCGACTGGGACACCCCGTGGCACACCGCGCACACCTGGGAGGGCGTGCGCGAGGGCGCCGACGGCGAGCTGACCGTGCCCCGTGCGACCTGGTTCGAAGGCGGCACGCTGAACGTCGCCGTCAACTGCGTCGACCGGCACGTGGCGGCGGGTCGAGGCGACAAGGTCGCCCTGCACGTCGAGGGCGAGCCCGGCGACCGACGCGACATCAGCTATGCCGAGCTACAGCGCGACGTGATCAAGGCGGCCAACGGGCTCCGGTCCCTCGGCATCGGCCAGGGCGACCGCGTCGTCGTGTACCTCCCCGTCATCGCCGAGACCATCGTCGTCACGCTGGCCATCGCGCGCCTCGGCGCGATCCACTCCCTCGTCTTCGGTGGATTCTCGGGCGAGGCCCTCAAGTTCCGGGTCGAAGACACCGGGGCGAAGCTGCTCGTGACGACCGACGGCCAGTTCCGCCGCGGCACGGCCGTCCCGGTCAAGGCGAACGCCGATCACGCGGTCTCGGGCGAGAACCAGATCGAGCACGTGCTCGTGGTGCGCCGCACCGGCGAGCAGACCCCCGACGTGCCCTGGGTCGAGGGGCGCGACCTCTGGTGGCACGACGTGATCGACGACCAGCCCGAGACCGACTCCCCCGAGTCGTTCGACGCCGAGACACCGCTGTTCATCATGTACACGAGCGGCACGACCGGCAAGCCGAAGGGCCTCGTGCACACGAGCGGGGGCTACCTGACACAGGCGAGCTACACGCACTGGGCCGTGTTCGACGCCAAGCCCGACGACGTGCACTGGTGCACGGCCGACCTGGCCTGGGTCACCGCTCACACCTACGAGATCTACGGCCCGTTGTCGAACGGTCTCACCCAGGTCATCTACGAGGGCACGCCCGACACCCCGCACCCCGCGCGCCACCTCGAGATCATCGAGCGCTACGGCGTGACGACGTACTACACGGCTCCGACGCTGGTGCGGACGCTGTCGTCGTGGTTCCCCGATGGGCTGCCCGACACGTACGACCTGTCGTCGCTGAGGCTGCTCGGCACCGTCGGCGAGGCGATCAACCCCGAGGCGTGGGTCTGGTTCCACGAGCAGTTCGGGCGCGGTGAGTGCCCGATCGTCGACACCTGGTGGCAGTCCGAGACGGGTGCCGCCGTCATGGCGCCCCTGCCCGGTGCCGACACGCTCAAGCCGGGCTCGTCGCTGCGAGCGCTGCCCGGTCTCTCGACGGCGATCGTCGACGACGACGGCACCCGCGTCGCGAACGGAGCCGGCGGCTATCTCGTCGTCCAGCAGACCGGGCCGTCACTGGCCCGCACCGTCTGGGGCGACCCCGAGCGCTACCGCGACAGCTACTGGGCGAAGTACTGGCGTCAGGGCTGGTTCTTCTCCGGTGACGGGGCGAAGTACGACGACGACGGAGACATCTGGCTGCTCGGCCGGGTCGACGACGTCATCAACGTGTCGGGCCACCGCCTGTCGACGATCGAGATCGAGTCGTCACTGGTCGCCCATTCCCTCGTCGCCGAGGCCGCCGTCGTCGGAGTCGCCGACGCGCGCACCGGCCAGGCGATCGCCGCGTTCGTCGTGCCGGCCACCCGACCCGAAGGAGGCACGGTGCGCGACGCCGGGTCCGCCTCCGAACCGCAGGTGTGGGCTCCGCTCGCGGCCGAGCTCTCGGCCGCCCTGCGCGCCCACGTGGCCGAGCAGATCGGCCCGATCGCCAAGCCCGCGACCGTGCTCGTCGTGCCCGACCTGCCGAAGACCCGCTCGGGCAAGATCATGCGGCGATTGCTCGGCGACATCTCGGACGGACGCGAGCTCGGCGACACGACGTCCCTGCAAGACGAGACGGTGCCGGGCCGGATCGCGGCGATCCGCGCGGAGGCGACCCGCGCCTCCTGACGGCTGCGGAGACCGGATGCCGAGAGCCGCCCCAGGGCCGGGCACCAGCACGACACCCGTCGTTCACCCCCCAGACGGGTGACGCGCCTACGGTCATCGGGTTCTGCCAGATGATCCAGGGGGATTCCACAGCATGCTTCGTCGCGCCACCGCTCTGTCCACCACCGCCGCGGCCCTCGCCGCGGCACTGCTCGTCGGAGGCGCGGTGCCCGCGTCGGCGGCGACGGGCGTCGGCGATGTGCTCGTCACCGAGATCGCGCCCGACACCGTCGGAGCCGACGACTTCGAATACGTCGAGGTCGTCAACACGACGACGAGGGACATCCCGGTCGGCGCCGACGGCGTCTCCCTCGCGTACACGTACGTGGACGGCGACGATCGAGCCCGTGACGTCCCGCTGAGCGCACCGGCGGGCACCGTCCTGCCAGCGGGAGAACCCCTCGTCTTCTGGTTGACGTACACGTCGGGCGCGGTCGACTCGTCGCGGTACGGCGTGGACGACTTCCGCGCGTTCTGGGCGGGCGAGGGCAGCGTGCCGGACGCCTACCCGGTCGTGCCGATCACCGGGCAGGCCGGCATGGCGAACGGCGGTGGCCGCGGCATCCGCGTCGTCGACGCCGACGGCTCGGCCGTGTCGTGGTCGTTCTACCCGACCGGCTCCGTCTCGGCGGGAACGGTCGCCCAGTTCGCCCGACCGGCCGACGCCGGGCAACGGTCCGCGACCCTGTTCGCGTCGAAGGCCGCGCCCACCCCCGGCCGCGTCGACCCCGCGCAGCTCGGCGCCACCCCCGGCCCGACCCCGACGCCCGACCCCACCCCGACCCCGACACCCGACCCCACGTCGACCCCGACCCCGACCCCGACACCCGACCCCACCCCGGCGCCCGACCCGGCACCCGCTCCGCAACCCGACCCGAGCCTCCGGGCCGCGTCGCTGCAGATCACCGAGCTCCTGCCCGACTCGGCCAACGTCGGAGGAGCCGATGGCTACGAGTTCGTCGAGCTCTACAACGGCACCGACCGGGCGATCGACTTCGCCGACTACTCGCTGCGCTATCTCTACCCGGTCGACGAGACGACGAACTCGTCGACGACGCTCTGGCCGAGCACGCCCCGGGAGGCGACGATCGCGCCGGGCGGCACCCTGGTGCTCTGGATCAAGAACGCGCAGAACACCTCGCTGACCCGTACGGACTTCAACGGCCACTTCGGTTCGTCGCTCGCCGAGGGGCAGCTGCTCGACGTCGTCTCGGCGGGCATGGCCAACAGCTCGCCCCGCGGGATGGAGGTCGTGACCAACACCGGCGTCGGCCTGAACCGGGCCTACTACAACATGATCGCCGGCCAGGACGACACCCAGGCCGACCAGGGCATCCAGTACGGCCACGACCCCGCGGACCAGAGCAAGCAGCGCCTGCTCCGCTCGGCACCCGCGAGCCCCGGCGCCGTGACGGCCGACCAGGTCCCCACCGGACTCGTCGTCACGCCCGCCGACACGACGGCACCCGTCGTCGTCGACCGGACGGCGGCGAGCGTCGACGACCCGACGGCCGACTTCGACGTCTCGTTCACCGTCACCGACGAGCAGCTCGTCCGCTCGGTCCGCCTGACGGTCGAAAACGACATCGACGCCGCTCCGACGACCGTCGACCTCGTCGGTGGGTACGCCGACCCGGCCGACACGGCGGGTCCGCGCGACACGTACACCTGGTCGGTGCCGGGCGTGGACCTCTACGGCAAGAGCTGGCTGCGCTACTCGCTGACCGCCACCGACGGCACGAACGCGGTCACGACCGACCCACGCACCGTCACGATCCCCGGCCGGGACGACGCACCCGTGCGCCTCAACGTCACCGACGGGCAGGGTCTGCGCGGCACGGTTCCCGTCGCCGCCGCGGGGACGACCACCCCGCCCGACCTGCGGCTCGACATCGACGGCGAGACCGTCACCGGAGCGACCCGTGCGCTCGAGCGCGAGCCCTACTTCGCCTTCGAGGCGGGCGGCGTCAACACGTACTTCCGTAACGGCGTGCTGATCGGTCGCGACATCCTCACCATCTTCGACGACGGCATCTTCGAGGGCGTCGAGACGATCACGACGAAGGTGCCGTTGTCGTACGTCACGGCGGGCGAGCCGCTCACGCTCAGCGTCTGGGCCGGCACGAAGGCCGCTCCCGAGATCAGCCCCGAGAACAACGACGACTTCACCATCCAGAACCTGCGGCTCGTGCTGCCGGACGGTCGCACGCTGCGCCCGGCCGGCTACGACGACCCGGCCCGGGTGCTCCAGATGGGCGACAGCACGGGTCGCCTCGACTTCTACGACGCCGTCTTCACCCTGCCCGACGACGCGTTCGGCGCCGTCTCGTACGACTGGGACACGACGATGGTCGCCGACGGCGAGCACGTCGTGACGGCCACGGCGAGCGCCACGAGCGAAGGAGGCGCGGCGTCCGTCACGCGCCGCGTGCTCGTCGACAACACAGCGCCGGTCGTCGCCACCGACGTCGAGTCGGGTCGCGAATACCGGGGCGAGTTCCTGCTCACGGGCTCGGCGTCCGACGCGGGCTCCGGGGTCGCGTCGTTCGTGACCATGCTGGACGGCGAGGCGATCCATCTGCCGTTCCGCGCCTCCTCGGTGGACCTCGCCGGAGGCGAGCACGTCCTGTCGCTGACCGCGACGGACGCGGTGGGCAACGTCGGCCGGACCGACGTGCCGTTCACCACGCCCGTCGAGCAGCCGAGCGGCCAGGCCGTGCTGCCCGCCGATGGTGCCGAGGTGACCGAGGGCGAGGTCGAGCTGCGGGCCCGTGTGGACGACCCGAGCGGCGACCGCCTGCGCGTCGACTTCGCTCGCGGCTACGAACTGGACGCCGCGAACGGCGGCGTGACCAGCCGCGTCGGCACGACCGACGTGTCGACGCAGGTCGACGGCACAGCACCGACCGCACGCGCCCTCAGCACGAGCGAGGTCGAGGCGCTCGGCGGCGTGGACGGACTCGACACCGAGATCAGCTCCGACACCGCGCTGCCGTACCAGGTGTTCGACGTCCAGGTGCCGGCCGAGGCCGGTGCCGACCACGTGACGAAGCTCACCTGGACGGGCTCCGCGAACACCGGCGCGAAGGTGCTGATGTACGTGAAGAACGTCGCGACGGGCCTCTGGGAGGAGGTCGACCGGGTCGTCACGACCGACCCCGCCGACGTGCAGTTCGCGCTCACGGCGAGTGTCCCCGCGGCGGACCACGTGTCGGCCGCGGGTGCCATGACGGTGCTCGTGCAACACTCCGAGGGCTTCGCCGGCGCACCGCGCTCCACCCGCGACACCGCCGTCACGCCGAACAATCCGGCGGACACGCCCCGCTCGGCGTACGACTTCACGCTCGCCTGGGAGTCGGACACGCAGTACTACAACGCCGACCCGAACAACTACAAGCACCAGGTCGCGATCCACGACTACCTGCTGGAGCAGCGCGACGACCTCAACCTGCAGTACCTCACGCACACGGGCGACATCGTCGACGACGGCACGGTGCCCGAGCAGTGGCAGCGGGCCGACGCGCAGTACGACCGCCTCGACGCCGCCGGCCTGCCCTACGGCGTGCTGGCCGGCAACCACGACGTCGACCAGAAGAACGACGACTACACGTACTACTCGCAGTGGTTCGGCGAGAAGAGGTACGCGTCGAACCCCTGGTACGGCGGCAGCCACCTCGACAACCGGGGGCACTACGACCTCGTCAGCACGGGCGGCGTCGACTTCCTGATGCTGTACATGGGGTGGGCGCCCGGCGACGAGCAGATCGCGTGGATGAACGAGGTGCTGGCGCAGTACCCCGAGCGCAAGGCGATCATCAACCTGCACGAGTACATGCTCACGACCGGCGGCCTCGGCCCGGTGCCGCAGCGCATCTACGACGAGGTCGTCGCGACGAACCCGAACGTGATGATGGTGATGTCGGGCCACTATCACGACGCGTTCACGCGCTACGACCAGTTCGACGACGACGGCGACGGCACGCCCGACCGCACGGTCACCCAGATGCTCTTCGACTACCAGGGCCTCGCCGAGGGCGGTCTCGGATACCTGAGGCTGATGCACTTCGACAACGCCGGCCAGCAGATCACCGTGCGGACGTACTCCCCCTCGCTCGACCGGTACGACTCGGACGACCCGTCGCTCGAGCTCGAGCACCAGGAGTTCGTGATCCCCTACGCCACGGCCGGCATCACCCCGCAGGCCAAGACCCTGCGCACGGACTCGTTCACGGCCGAGGTGCAGACCACGACCGCGATCGGCTCGGTCGCCGACGTCGCGAGCGGCACCGAGGCCTCGGTGGCCTGGCCCGACGCCCCGCTCGGACGCCTCGGCTGGTACGTCACCGTGACCGACCCGTACGGCGCGCAGTTCCGCTCGGGCGTCAGCACGCTCACCGTGGTCGCGGCGGCCGACCCGGGCACGCCCGGCGGCCCCGGCACGCCGGGTGACCCCGACGACCCCGGACAAGGAGGCGCGGTGCCGGGTGGCCCCGCAGCCCCCGGCGGCCCCGGTGCGGGCACGCAGCCCGGCGGCACGTCGCCCGCGGGCACCGGTCCCACCCCGGCAGCGCAGGGTGACCGCGCCGACGACCGGCTGGCGTACACGGGAGCCGACCCGCGCCTCCTCGGTCTCGGCGGGCTCGGTCTGCTGCTGCTCGCGGCCGGCGCGGTGCTGGTGATCCGCCGACGACGCGCCCGCGGCACTGGCCGCCAGGGCCGAAGCCTGGTTGGCTGAACCCATGTCGATCTCGAAGACGGCCGAGAAGGCCGACCTGCTCCGCTCCCTGCACGTGCCCGGTGACCCGCTCATCGTCACGAACGTCTGGGACTCGATCACGGCGCGCGTCGTCGCGGGCGCACCCGGCGTCAAGGCGCTGGCCACCGCCTCCCACTCCATCTCGGAGGCCCACGGGGTCGAGGACGGCGAGGGCCTCGACGTCGACGACATGCTGGCCGCCGCCCGCCTGATCATCCGCGCGGTCGACCTGCCCGTGTCGGTCGACTTCGAGAAGGCCTACGCGCGCGACGCGGCCGGCACGCTGGACAACGTCTGGCGTCTGATCGAGGAGGGCGCCGCCGGCCTCAACCTCGAGGACAGCCTCGGCAAGACCAAGGCACCGCTCTACGACATCGACACCCAGGTGTCCAAGGTCGCCGCCGCCCGTGCCGCGGGCGATCGCGCCGGCGTGCCGATCGTGATCAACGCGCGCGTCGACGCGCTGGCCGGCGACCCCGACTCCTGGGACGACGCCGTGACCCGCGCCAACGCCTACCTCGACGCCGGCGCCGACTGCGCGTTCGTGCTCGGCCTCGGCACCGAGGACCTGGTCAAGCGGGCCCTCGACGAGATCCACGGCAAGGTCAGCGTCATCTCGAGCCCGTCGAGCGTGCCCCTCGCGCGCCTGGCCGAGCTCGGCGTCTCGCGGGTCAGCTTCGGGCCGATGTCGATGGGCCTCACCCTGTCGCACCTCCGCGACGCCGCCGAGACGCTGACGGCTCGGGGCGAGTACCCCGCCGAGCTCGGGTTCTCCTTCTAGGCCCACGCGCAACCCACCGCGAAAACGACGGACCGACGTGATTGATCACGTCGGTTCGTCGTTTTCGCGTCGGTGAGCGCGACCGTCAGGCCGCGAGCCGGCTCGTCTCCCGGAGGAGGCCGGCCAGGATCTCGCCCATCGAGCGATCCTCGCCCTCGGCGAGCCACTGGGCGAAGCCGACCCGGAACACCGTGACCCCGAGCTCGGCCGCGAGTGTGGCGCCGGGCTCGGGCACGTCTCGGTCCCGCAGGGTCTCGCCGAGCAGCCGGGCGAGGTTCGCCATCTTGAGCAGCTCGCGTTCGCGCAACCCGGCGTCCGCGGCGATGACGCGATCCCGCCGTCGGGAGTAGTCCCGCCGCTCGTCGGGGAAGAACGTCGAGGCCGCCTGCAGCGCCGCACCGATGACCTCGAGGGGCGGCCGACCGGGGGGCACCGCGACGGCACCGTCGACGAACATCTGCTCGAAGACCCCGTGGCCCGAGAACAACGCCTCGCGCTTGTCGCCGAAATAACGGAAGAAGGTGCGCTCCGTGAGCCCGGCCGCGGCGGCGATGTCGGCGGCGGTCGTGTGGTCGAAGCCCTGGGCGTCGAACAGGTCGAGGGCCGCTCGCTGCAGACGCTCTCGCGCGCCCGACTCCCATCTCGCCATGGGGTGAGCCTATCGGTGCCGACGACGTGATGACAGTCCCCGACATCAGGTGTACCGTGATGTCATTCACTGACATGACGAAAGGACGCCCCCATGCGCGTTTTCATCACCGGAGCATCCGGCTGGATCGGATCGGCCACGACCGACGAGTTGCTCACGGCCGGCCACGAGGTCGTCGGGCTCGCACGCTCCGACGCCTCGGCGGCGTCCCTCGAGCGCAAGGGCGCCCGGGTGCTGCGGGGCGACCTCGACGACCTCGAGTCGATCCGCCGAGGCGCGAGCGAGGCCGACGCCGTCATCCACCTCGCCAACAAACACGACTTCGACGACTCCGCCACGACCAACCGCGCCGAGCGGGCCGCCGTCGAGACGATCGGCGAGGCACTCGAAGGGTCGGGCCGACGGTTCCTGCTCGCGGCCGGCATCGCGGGCCTCTCCGCCCCCGGTCGACTCGCCGTCGAGACGGACGCGTCCCCGGCCGTCGGGCCCGACTCACCGCGAGGCGGGAGCGAGAACCGTGCCCTCGAGTTCGTCGACCGCGACGTGCACGTCGTCAGCCTCCGGTTCGCGCCGACCGTGCACGGCACCGGCGACCACGGCTTCGTGTCGGCCCTGACCGAGATCGCTCGGGCGACGGGCCGCTCCGCCTACGTCGACGAGGGCACGAACCGCTGGTCGGCCGTCCACGTCTCGGACGCCGCCCGACTCGTGCGCCTCGGACTCGAGGCGGCCCCGGCCGGTTCCCGGCTGCATGCCGTCGGCGAAGAGGGCATCCCCACCCGCGTCATCGCCGAGGCGATCGGCTCGAGCCTGTCCGTGCCCTCGGTGTCCGTGCCCCGCGCCGGAGCCATGGAGCACTTCGGCTGGATCGGCCTGTTCTTCGGCATGGAGGTCGCGGCCTCGAGTGCGGCGACCCGGGAGCTGCTCGGCTGGCAGCCGACGGGTCCGACGCTCGCGGAGGATCTCGCCTCCGGCTCGTACGCCGACCGGTAACCAATTCGCGGGGGTGGTCAGTCGTGTGCGCGGCGTCGCCGTACGACGACCACCCCGACGACGATCGTCACGGCCAGCAGCACGAGCGACACCACACCCCAGGGCGACCCGGCGACCGAACCGATGACGGCCCACAACACGGCGAAGCCGATCGTGGCGTAGACGAGTGCCCAGGCGAGACAGCCGGGCAGCATCGCGAGCAGGTAGACGGGCCAGCGCATCCGCGCGACCCCGGCGCTCGCGTTCAGCACGGTCTGGAGGCCGACGGTCAAGAAGCTCACCGTGACGGCGGGCGGTCCGTACCGGTTCAGCAGGAGCGCCCCGCGGCGCATCGCCGTGCCGTCGAGCCAGCGCCCCCAACGTCGCGACGCGAGGCCGGTGACCGCCAGTCGGGCGATCCAGTAGGTCGCCTGCGCCCGCGCGAAGACGATCACGAACAGGGCGACGACGAGTTCGACGAACCCGAGATCGTCGAGGAACGCCGGCATGTGCGACTCCCGTCCGCTCGCGGGCACGACAGGCGACGCCTGCCTCCTCGCCCGTCCGATCAGTGTAGGTCGGCACGCCGGAACAGTGGCTGACAAGCCGAGGAGGCACGGGTCGGCCCCCGCAGGAGAGCCTCAGTCGCGCTCGCGCGCGCCTTTCCGATCGCCCTTGGAGCCGCGGCCGTCGGAGCCGCCGGAGTCGCGACCGTCCGAGTCGGAGTCGTCGCGGTCGTCACCTGCGTCACCCCGCGCCTCCTCGCGTCGGATGGCCGCGGCAGCCTGCTGGCGCAGGCGCATGCCGTCCAATTCGTCCTGCGCCTCCTTCGCCTTCTTCTTGTCGCTCTGCGCGGTGTCGCGCGGCGGCAGGAGGATGTCGCGCTCGGCCTTCATACCGGCCTGGAGTTCACGACCACGCTCGATCTCGGCGTCGAACTCGGCACCGAACAGCAGCGCGTTGTTGGTGATCCAGAGCCAGAGGAGGAAGACGATGACGGCACCGAGCGAGCCGTACGTCTTGTTGTAGTTCGAGAAGTTGGCGACGTAGAAGCCGAAGCCGACCGAGGCGACCAGCCAGATGCCGATCGCCAGCAGCGAGCCGAGGCTGATCCAGCGGAACTTCGGCTGCTTCACGTTGGGCGAGAAGTAGAACAGGATCGCCACGACCACGACCACGATGATCGCCAGCACCGGCCACTTGACGATGCCCCAGACGAACAAGGCGGTGGACCCGAGCCCGATGACGTCGCCGACGGCCTGGGCGATGCCTCCACTCAAGACCAGGATGAGACCGGCGATGACGACGAGCACGACGGTGACCGCGGTGATGGCCAGGTTCGTCGGGCGGAGCTTCCAGATCGGCCGCCCCTCGTCGATCTCGTAGATGCGGTTCATGGCCCGGCCGAATGCGCCGACGTAACCGGAGGCCGAGAACAACGCACCCACGACACCCACGACGAACGTGATACCGGCCGCCGGCGACCCGGTGACCTCGGCGATCGGCCCGCGCAGCGTGTCGGCGACACTCGGCGACCCGAGCTGCCCGATGAGCTGGAGCATGGCGTCGGTCGTCGCCTGCGCCTGCCCGAACAGGCCGAGCAGGGACACGACGGCCAGCAGCCCCGGGAAGAGCGCGAGCACGGCGTAATACGTCAGCGACGCTGCCAGGTCGGTGCACTGGTCTTTGCTGAACTCGCGCAGCGTCTTGCCGAAGACGTACTTCCACGAGCGCTTGTGCAGGTCGGTCGGCGCATCGGGTTTGCGGTCGTCGTCGGGAGCGGGGGACGTCGCTTCGCGGGTGGAGCTGTCTTGCGCCATGGTCGGTGTGATCCTGTCGTGGGCCGCCGGTGTCAGCGACGAACGGTCATGAGACGAACGGGCTTGAGGGTGCGGTGTGATCCGTCGATCAGCGACGCACGGACTTGACGATGCCCGCGACGACGGCGACCACGCCGACCACACCCGCTGCAGCTGCGGCGACGGGCTTGGCATCGCCGTCGCGCAGACGACGTTTCACCCCCGCCGTCAACCGCCGGGCGTGCGCGGGCACGCTCAGCTTGTCTTCGATCGCGTCGAGCGTGCGCGCGAACTCCTCGCGGGTCTTCGCCACGTCGAGCTCGATCTCGGGGATGCTGGCACCCGGACGCAGCGGAGGCCGCGAGGCCGCCGACTCGGCAGGCGTCTCGTCGTGACCGGGGCCGGACGAGGAGGCGCGACCCGCGTCGGACGCGTCAGCTGCGGGGGTTGTCATAGACGCCCTGTCCCTTCAGTGCGGTGACGTCGGCCTTGAGGTTGTCGACCGTGTGCTGCGGAACGGGCGGAACGCCCTTCTTCAGCGACGAGACACCCATCAATGCCAGGACACACGTGAGGATCAGCAGCGCAGCCGCGACGATGAGGGCGGCGAGCCACGGAGCCAGGACGGTCGCGAGACCGAGGACGGCCGCGGTGATCAGCACGGCGAGCAGGAAGAAGCCGAACAACGCGGCCCCGACCAGGAGGCCGATGCCGAGCCCGGCCTCTTTCAGCTTCGTGACGAGCTCGGCCTTCGCCAACGTGATCTCACCGCGGATCAACCGCGAGATGAGCTCGGGCAGGCTGCCGAGCAGTGACCCGAGCGAGCGCTTCGTGCTCTCTTCGGGTGCCTTCAGATCAGACACCGGGGTTCACCCCGGGAAGCTTCGGCTTGCTGTCGCTCGACGTGTCGGTCGACGTCGTCGAATCGGAGGCCGACTTCGACCCCGAGTCGGCCGAGGCGGCGGCGTCGGCCACCTTCTCGGCGGCCTTGTGCGCGGCAGCGGTGGCGTCGGACGCCGCATCGGACGACGAGGACGTCACCTTGTTCGCGGTCGACTTGGCCTTGGCCGCGGCGGCACCGGCGACGTCACCGGCCTTCTCCTGGACCTTCTTGCCGACGACGGGGGCGTTCTCGCGCACGAAGTCCTCGGCCTGGTGCACGGTCTTCTGCACGTTGGGGTTCTCCCACAGGCTCTCGGCCTGGGACTTGATCTTCACGTAGGCGCCGCGACCCGCGCGGGCCCCGAGGACATACCCGACGGCTGCTCCTGCGACGAAGAGGATCTTGCCTTTCATGAGTGCTCCTTGATAGGTCATGCGTGGTGGTGCGGTTCTCCACGCTGGCACGAAATGCCGCAGGAGGACCAGATCCACGCACTCCGTGACGGAGCGCGACGCCCTGGGGAGGAGCCATCGCCTAGCGCTGGCGGTCGACCGCCCGGAGAGCCAGTTCACGATCGGGGGCCAGCCGGGCCACCGCGCGACGCAAGGTCCAGCCCTCGAGCCCCACGGCTTCGAACGCGTACTCGACGAGGCGCACGGCCGCCCAGCCGAACAGCACGATCACGAGCACGTTGCGGGCGGCGAGGGTGAGCACCGCGATCGGGTTGAGGTCGATCAGGGCCAGGTACAGGATGGGGAAGACGAGCGTCGTGAGACCGGCGATCCACCCCATCAGCACGGCGGGCACGTGGAAGGTCCGAGGACGCACCAGCAGACCCACGGCGACGATCGGCGCGATCCACAGCATGTACTGCGGCGAACCGACCTTGTTGAACACGACGAAGGCGGTCGTCAGGGCGAGGGCACCGACCAGTACGAGCTGGAACTCGTCGCGGACCACGGGTCGGGCCGTCGGCCGCGCGCCCGGGATGCCGAACGTCGCGACGGAGAGGATCGCGACGAGCGCGATGATCACGCCGAACATGAACTCCGTGCTCGAGTTGATCGCCCAGCCGTCGCCGGGCCCCATCACCTCTCGGGTCGCGAGGGCCACGTTCTGGTAGATCGATGCGCCGGGCACGCGCAGCATGGCCATCCAGAGCCAGGGCGTCGACAACGGTGCCTCGAGCTGGAGACCGCGGCTCGACTGCATCGTGATGAAGCTGCTGAGGTTCGACAGGCCGCCGGCGAGGCCGACGACGGCCACGACCCCCACGGTCACGACGACGCCCGTGCGGAGCACGGTCATGCGTCGATTCGACGCGACGACGACGGCCGCGATGACGGCGGCGGGCCAGACCTTGATCCAGGTCGCGACGGCGAGCAGGACGCCGGCCGCGCGGGGTCGGGTCGCCAGGGTCATGAGGGCGGCGATCACGAGCGGGGCGCTGAAGCCCTCGAGACGCAGCATGCCGACGGGGCTGAGGAGGAACACGATCAGCAGCCACCACCAGGCGGCGCCGTTGTCCACGGTCTTGCGGCCGCGATCGGTGAGCAGCCACAGGCCGACGGCGTTCGCACCGGTCAGCAGCACCAACCAGACGAGCATGTACAGCGACTCGCCGAGCACGTTCGACAGCACGATCGGCAGCAGCGCCCCGGCCGGATAGACCCACGAGAAGTCGAAGACGGGCCAGACGCCGCCGCTCAACGCGTGGCTCGCCCAGCTCCGGTAGAGGGGCAGGTCACCCTCGACGTCGCCGCGCAGCATGAGCGGCGTGAGCGCGACGAAGACGGCCGCATGAAGGCCGATGAAGGCGTACCAGAGGGCCCGGGGGTTCTTCTGCAGCAGCATCGACTGACGCACCAGTCGGGAGCGTGCCTCGCGCAGCCCCTGCACGGCGCGACGCACGCTCGGCGAGCGCGGCCCGACCGCGGGATCTGTCGTCGGTTCGGCGGGAGGCCGAGGCGGAGAGGTCTGCACGAGCCAGACGCTAAGGCTTAAAACTTGCCGTGAGGTGAACGTTCGGCTCTTGTCCAGAAGATTCATCCGCGAGACGGACCCGCTCGCCCCCTCAGCTCACCCTCGCAGGCGTACAGTCGCCGCAAGGTCGGAGCGGACCGACGAACGGAGGCGGCCACGATGGGCACGACGGACGACACCGGGGCTGCGCGCCCGATCGGATTCTGGGTGAAGCTGGTCGACGGCTTGATCGACCAGCGCTTCGCCGCGATCCTCGACGAACACGGCGTGACGCATCGTCAGTGGCAGCTGCTCAACGTGCTCGAATCGGGCCCCTCTCCCCTCGCCCGGCTCGACGCCGCCTTGGCCGGTTACCTCGACAGCGCGGCCGGGGAGACGAGCGCGGAACACCTCACCGAGCTCGTCGAGAGCGCCTGGGTCGTCCGCGGCGACGGCGACGTCTACGAGATCACCGAGCGCGGCCGCGTGGCGCATCGGAGACTCCAGGAGGTGGTGGCCGGCATCCGCGAGGAGGTCACGGCCGGCGTCTCCCCCGCCGAGTACGAGGCCACCGTCGCGGTGCTGCGCACGGCGGCGACGAACCTCGGCTGGGCCGGCTGACGCGAGCCGTCCGGCGCTGCCGAGCCGCGCCTCCTCGGGTCGCGGTCAGGGCATGCGTCGTGTGCTGTTCGCGTCATCGTGTCGTGTTCGAACACGACACGATGACGCGAACACGACAAGACACGTCGCACACAGCTCACCCCTGCAGCGCGACCCACCAGATCAGCAGCATCGTCGTCGCGAACCCGACGACGAAGTTCAGCAGCAGGAACCGCTTCCAGCCGCGGTTCGCCCCCTCGGCCTCGGCATCCGTGACGTTCCACCACGGGGCGCAGCTGATCGCGTACGGCAGGGTGAGCACGGCCGCCGCGGGCCCCGGCCAGTCGGTGAACGTGAGCAGCACCCCGGCGAGCAGGTACACGACGACAGACAGCCGGACGGTCGCGCGTGCGCCGATCACGGTCGCGACGGACGCGATGCCGCCCTCGCGATCGGCGATGACGTCCTGCACGGCGCCGAACGCGTGGCTCGCCACCCCCCAGAGGAAGAACGCGCCGAGCAGCGCCCACAGCGCGGGGGTGAACGTCGCTCCGGCGAGCACGAGGCCGTAGACGGCCGGGCTGACGAAGTGGGTGCTCGACGTGAGCGAGTCGACGAACGGGCGCTCCTTGAAGCGCAGCCCCGGGGCCGAGTAGGCGATCACGGCGAAGACGCTGATCGCCAGGACGAGCCAGCTGAGCGGGCTGCCGATCGCGATCAGGAACACCAGGAAGGGCACGTTCGTGACGACGACCGCGCGCAGGGTGGTGCGGTGCATGCTGCGGTCGAGCAGTGCGCCCTCGACGCCGCCCTTGCGCGGGTTGCGCAGGTCGCTCTCGTAGTCGAAGACGTCGTTGATGCCGTACATCGCCAGGTTGTAGGGGATCAGGAAGTACACGATGCCGACGACCGCGATCACCCACGGCACGGACGAGAAGTCGAACGAGCCCCCGCGCGACGCCGACGTCAAGACGTACGCGGCCGCGAACGGGAAGGCGGTGTTGACCCAGCTCAGGGGCCGGGACGAGACGAACAGGGCCTTGAGCGTGTTCACGGACGCGCCTCCTTCTGTACCGGGTCGCCGCCGGCATCGACGCGGCCGTCACCACGGCCGCCTCCGCCGTCACGGGGGCGCTTGGGCCCGCCGAGCAGCACCCACACGCTCGGCAGCAGCGCCAGCGCGGCGATGGCGTACGCGAAGTCCTCGAGCGGCGCGATGCCGACGAAGACGCCGCTGATGCGCGACTCGTCGTAGCCGACCAGCCCCACGCCGATCATGATGTTGTCGAACACGGCCGTCATCACGAGCAGGACGACCACGGCGAGCGCGGCACCGCCGAGACGGGCGCGCCGCGCGAGGGGCGCCGAGGAGGCGCGGTGCCGGTTCCGGAACCAGCCCACGACCAGCGCCGCGAGACCGATCGCGGCCACGAGCCCCAAGAACACCGCGTTCACGGCCCAGTACGTCACGATGCCGACCCACCCTCGGAGGGGGTGCCGGCCTCGACGCCCGGGCGGCGGACCTCGAGTCGGCGGGCCACGATCTGCCGCCCGCCCTCGAGCAGGTTCATCGTCAGGTAGCACAGCAGCGTGAGGAAGAAGATCTCCTCGAGCGGCAACTCGGGCGCGAGCTGCACACCGGTCATGAACGACGTCTCACCGCGGAAGAAGATACCGAGGTCAATGCCGACCAGGTCCCAGATGACGAAGAACACGACGCCGACGAGCAGCGTCACGAAGGCGCGCGCGGGGTCGCGCCAGAAGAACAGCGTGAAGCGTCGATCGAGCATCACCATGCCGAACAGGGCGATGCCGAGGGCGACGAGGTACAGGACACCCATCAGACGGCGGGCGCGGGCTCGGGCAGCGGCTCGGTGCTCGTGTCGCCGCGCATGTTCTTCAGCAGGACCTCGGCGCTGATCAGGCACATCGGCAGCCCGATGCCGGGACGCACCGACCCACCGGCGTAGAACAGGCCGCGCACCCGCTTCGACACGTTGCCCGACCGGAACATCGCGCTCTGCGACAGGGTGTGGGCGGGGCCGAGCATGCTGCCGCTCCACGCGTTGACGTCGTCGACGAAGTCGCGCGGGCCGCGGGTGCGCCGCACGACGATGCGCGACGCGAGGTCGGGGATGCCCGCCCAGTCGGCGATCTGCGCGATGACCTGATCGGCCAGGCGCTCGATCAGCGGGTCGCCGTCGCCGTCGACGTCGCCACGCCCGAGGGCCGGGTCGGCCGGCAGCGGGACGAGCACGAACAGGTTCGAGTGACCGGCGGGCGCCGTGCTCGGATCGACCGTGCTCGGCTTGCAGACGTAGAGCGACGGCGGGTCCGGGATGCGCTTGTGTTCACCGAAGATGCGGTCGAAGTTCTCGTGCCAGTCGTTCGCGAACAGCAGGGTGTGGTGTTCGAGCTGCGGCAGCTCGCCCTCGACGCCGAGGTACAGCAGCAGGGCCGACGGGCCGGGGTTGCGCGTCTTCCAGTACGAGGGGCGGTACGTCTGCAGGTTCGAGGGCAGCAGCTGCGTCTCGGTGTGCTCGAGGTCGGCGGCTCCGACCACGACGTCGGTGTCGAGGGTGTGCCGGCCCCCGGCGGCGTCGACGTACGAGACACCACTGACCCGGGCCGACCGGCCGCTCTCGCCCGTGACCGGGACCGTCTCGATGGCGGTGACCCGCGCCTCCGTGACGATGCGGACGCCCGCCTTCTCGGCGACCGCGGCGATGCGCTCGATGACCGTGATCAGCCCGCCCTGCGGGTAGAGCACGCCGTCGTCGAGGTCGAGTGTGCTCATGAGGTGGTACATGCTCGGCGTCTGGAACGGCGACGAGCCCAGGAAGACGGCCGGGTACCCGAGGATCTGCCGCAACCGCGCGTCGCTCACCGTGCGCGACGCGAACGAGTCGAGGTTCTGCAGCAGCAGGCGCATCAGCTTCGGCAGGCGCACGATCACGTCGCCGCGCAGCAGGGGCACGAGGCTGCCGAACGACGTGTAGAGGAACCTCCGCTTGGCGATGTCGTACGTGTCGCGGGCCGAGCGCAGATACCGCCGCAGCCGCGCGCCGCTGCCCGGCTCGACCGCGTCGAACAGCGCGATGTTCTCTTCGAGCCCGCGAGGAACGTCGATCGGCGCACCCGCCGCCTCGTCGCCCGGCGTCGGCTCGAACAGCACGCGGTAGCCGGGGTCGAGCGGGACGAGGTCGAGCTGCTCGTCGGACGACGTGCCCATGAGCTTGAAGAAGTGGTCGAACACCTCGGGCATGAGGTACCAGCTCGGGCCGAGGTCGAAGCGGAACCCTTCGTGCTCCCACGACCCGGCGCGCCCGCCGACGGCCGCGTTCTTCTCGAGCACGGTCACGTCGTGACCCTCGCGGGCCAGCAGCGCCGCCGAGGCCAGACCGCTGATGCCGCCGCCCACGACGACGACGCGCCGCCCGTTGCGACGCACGCTCTCGCCGTCGGTCGCTGCCGGGTCGACCGTCATCGTGCCTCCTGGTGGTTCCGACCCGGGGGCCGTTCGTCGGGCACCGGCATGACCCGGCCGAGGGCGGCCCCGGCCGCGATGCGCAGCTTGACGGGGTTGGGCACGCGCACGCGCGTGTGGATCAACGAGGAGGCGGGGGTCGCCTCGAGACGTCGGTTCAGCTCCGCGAACAGGCCGTGGGCGAGCGCGACCGCCCGTCGCGACGACACCGGCAGCACGGGGATGATCTCGCCGGCGACGCGCAGGTCGTGGTCGATGTCGTCGACGAGACGACGCTTCGTGGCCTCGTCGAACGAGACGACGTCGACGCCGGGGAAGTAGCTGCGACCGAGCTGCTCGAAATCGGCCGCGAGGTCGCGGAGGAAGTTGACCTTCTGGAACGCGGCACCGAGTGCGCATGCTCCGGCCTCGAGGGCCACGACCGTCGAGGCCGGGAACGCCTCGTCACGGATGAACGCCCGCAGGCACATCAGGCCGACCACTTCGGCCGAGCCGTAGACGTAGCGGGCGAACGACTCGTCGTCGTGCTCGGTCGCGCTGAGGTCGACGCGCATCGACGCGAAGAACGGTCGGGTGAGCTCGGCGCCGAAGCCCGAGGCACGCGCCGTGCGGGCGAAGGCGTGCACGACGAGGTTCGAACTGAAGCCCTCGAGCATGGCCCGCTCGGTCTCGTGCTCGAGGTCGTCGAGGCAGCGGGCCGCCGCGTCGGCGTCGAGCCCGGCCTCGTGGGCAGGGCCGTCGACGATCTCGTCGGCCACCCGCACGAGCGCGTAGACGTTCTCGACGTGCTGTCGCACACCGTCGCCGAGCAGTCGGGACGCCAGTCCGAAGGACGTCGAGTAGCGCTTGATGACACCCGACGCGGTCTGGTCGGCCACGGCGTCGTAGAGCGGCAGACCCGTCATCGGACGCGCTCCAGCACGGTGTCGACCACGGGGGTGAGGGCGTCGCGCAGCCGGTCGTCGATCAGGGGTCGGCGGAGCACGTCGAGGGCGCGTCGGGCGTGCTGCTCGATGAGACCCTCGGCGAAGGCGCGGGCGCCGCACGACTCGAGGCGCCCGCGGACGTGCTCGGCCTCGGCGTCGGTGAGGTCGGACTTGCCGATGAACGGTCGGATGGCGAACCACTCGTCGGTCGTCGCCGCGTGCGCGACGAGCACGGTGCGCTTGCCCTCGCGCAGGTCGCCCGTCGTCGTCTTGCCGGTGTCGGCCTCGACACCGAAGACGCCGAGCAGGTCGTCGACGACCTGATAAGCCGTGCCCACCTCGCGGCCGAAGTCGCCGAGGGCCGCGATGACGTCGTCGGACGCGCCCGCCAGCACGGCACCGGCCTGCAGCGGGGCCTCGAACGAATACACGGCGGTCTTGGCGCGCTCCATGTCGAGGATCTCGTCGACGGTGGGCAGTTCGGGCGAGAGCGAGAACTCGACGTCGACCATCTCGCCGCCGGCGCTCGCGAAGACGGCCTCGTCGAGGATGTCGAGCAGGCGGGTGCGCACGCCGCCGTCGCACTCGACGGCGAGCAACAGGCGGCTCGCGCCGGTGAGGGCCAGGTCGCCCGCGATGACGGCGGCCGACATGCCCCGGTGTTCGGCCGCGGGCGTGGGGATGCCCGCCGTCGTGGCGGTGTCACGGTAGCTGCCCGAGACGTTGGGGATACCGCGCCGCGAGTAGTCGCGGTCGATGACGTCGTCGTGCACGATGAGGGCGGTGTGCAGCAGCTCGAACGAGGCACCGACGCGGGCCGCGGCATCGACGTCGCGGCCGCCGAGGGCCTCGTAGGCCGTCTGCACCATGCGCGGCCGGAACCGTTTGCCGCCGGCGCTGTTGCGCTCGAGGACGGACCACAGGTCGACGTAGTGGGAGCCCACCGCGCCGGCCCGGCGCTTGGCCAGGGTGAAGAACTCGTTCAGCACGGCGTCGACGCGCTTCTGCATCACGGCGTCCGTGTGCTCCGGCGCCGGTGCATGCCGGTGTTCTCCATCCACTCAGGCAGACTAGCGCTCATGACTCCGCAGACACCTGCTCATCCACAGGCCAGTCACGGCCTCACGGCGAGCATCGACGACGAGGTCGTGGTACTGCTCGACGACGACGGGACGCCGATCGGGACGACGCCGAAGGCGACCGTGCACACGACCGCGACGCCCCTGCACCTGGCCTTCAGCTGCCACGTCATCCGCCCCGACGGACGGACGCTCGTCACGCGCCGTGCGCTGACGAAGAAGACGTGGCCGGGGGTCTGGACGAACTCGTTCTGCGGGCACCCGTCCCCGGGCGAGACACCGGCCGCCGCCGTCGAGCGCCGCGCCTTCCAAGAGCTGGGCATCGCGGTGTCGGACGTGACCAGCGTGCTGCCCGACTTCCGGTATCTGGCGACCGACGCCTCCGGAGTGGTCGAGAACGAGATCTGCCCGGTGTTCACGGCGACGGTGTCGGGCGATCCCGACCCGTCGCCCGACGAGGTCGCCGAGTGGGCCTGGGTCGATCCCGGCGAACTGCGTCGTGCCGTCGCCGCCGCGCCGTTCGCATTCAGCCCGTGGCTCGGCTGGCAACTCGAGGCGTGGCCGCAGCACTAGCCCGAGGCTGCTCACCTAGCCCATCGACGGCCGTGTGACAACCCCTGACGACGGAGGGGTACACCGGTTTAGGGTCAATCCCAAGGTGAGCGTCGAGACCCGGCGCCCGTCGAGGGAGGGGCCATGAGCAGCGCGTACGAGAGCGATCCGGCGACGGAGCCGATCCGCATCCACGCCTACGCGAAGCCACACGGCCAGAAGCCGCCGACCGGTCTCGGCAGGCCTGACGACCCGCGCCCACCCGTCACGCGACGCTCGCGCGATGCGGGCGTCGCGGCAGCCCGCGACGCCCGCATCCGCTACGCCGACTTCTTCGAGGAGGGCAAGGGGGCGGTCCGCCCGTCGTGAGCGCCGGAGGCCCTAGCCGTCGGGGTGGAGGCTTGTGTCGGCTGGCCCGGTCCGCCATGCGGTGAACAGCACGGCGAAGCCGCTTCGTGACGGGGCACAGCACATCGGCCCCGCGGTCACCAGGGCCGCTGGGTCAAGGGGTGCCACCCGGACCAGGCGCCATGGCTCGTCGTCCACTCGTGCGCGGATGGTCACGGCATCCCCGGAGCGGCTGGCGCGGATCGTGACGAGTCGACCGTGCCAGCCGGGGACCGGCGACAGGGACCAGTCGGACACACCGCGGGTGACCACGGCGCCGAGACCGTTCTCGCCGTCGCTGCGTTCGACTCCGGCTTTGATCCAGGTCGCGTCGTCGACCTTGAGGAAGATCCCGGCCTGATCGAATTGGGCGGAGAAGTCGAGGCGGAACGACACCTCGACCGCGGTGTCTTGGCCGACGGGCGCGAGAAGGGCGTGCTCCGTGTCGTGGATGAAGCCGTAGGAAGTCGTGCGCCAGGCGTCGCTGCCCTCGACGGCGACGACGAGCATGCCGTCGTCGCTCACGTCCACGGACGAGGGGGGAGTCGTCCACGTGCCGGCGTTCCAGTCGATGTCGGTCATGACGCCGAGCGTACGTCTGTACAGAGGGAGATCGACCATGTCGCCGGGGACGACCGCTTGGCGAAGTGGCGGGGCGCTCGCGTGATCGCGATCGCATCGGGCCGGCACGAGGAGTTCCTCCCGCGAGGTCGATCTGGTGTTCGACACGCTGCAGGTGGAGGCCTACCTCCTCCTCACCTCCGTCGGCGACGCGGACTCACCCTCCCTCGTCGGGACCGGGGCCTATCGCTTCCGACTCCGACGAGGCGACGACCGCGTCTGGCGCATCGACGACCTGCACCTCGACACGGACAACGCGTGGTGACGTGCAGACGCGCTGCCCGCAGCACGCAGGTGCACCGGAGGCACGGGCCGGGTCTCGAGGACCCGACCCGCGCCTCCGGCTGGCTCGCTAGTCGCCCTTCACGTTGACGATCTGGCGCAGCGTGTGCCGGATCGTCACGAGATCCGCGGCGTCGGCCATGACCTGGTCGATCGACTTGTACGCCGCGGGGATCTCGTCGAGGAAGGCATCGGTGTCGCGGTACTCGATGCCGACCATCGCTGCCCGCAGCTCGTCGTGTGTGAACTTCTTGCGGGCGGCGCTCCGCGAGTAGGCCCGGCCGGCACCGTGCGGCGACGACTGCAGGGCGACGGGGTTACCCGTGCCCTCGACCACGTACGACGCGGTGCCCATGCTGCCGGGGATCAACCCGGCCTGCCCCGCCCGCGCCGAGATGGCACCCTTGCGGCTCAGCCAGACGTCCTTGCCGAAGTGCCGCTCCCGCTGCGTGAAGTTGTGGTGGCAGTTGATCCGCTCCTGCTCCTCCACCGGCGTGCCGATCCACTCGGCGAACTGGCGGATCACCCGATCCATCATCTCCTCGCGGTTGAGCAGGGCGAAGTGCTGTGCCCAGTTCAGCTCGGCGATGTACCGGTCGAACTCGACGGTGCCCTCGACGAGATACGCGAGATCGGGGTCGGGCAGGGTGATCCACCAGCGCTTCATGGCCTCCTGGGCGACCGTGATGTGCGTCTGTGCGATCTTGTTGCCCACGCCCCGGCTACCCGAGTGCAGGAACAGCCAGACGGCGTCCGCCTCGTCGAGGCTGACCTCGATGAAATGGTTGCCGCTCCCGAGCGTGCCGAGCTGCAGGGTCCAGTTACGGGCGTACGCCGCGGGGTCGAACCCCGCCTCGGCCGCGAGCGCCTCGAGCTCCGCGACGCGCGGCTCGGCCGTGGCCACGACCGTGCGGTTGTTGACACCGGCCGAGGTGGGCACCGCCCGCTCGATCTGCTCGCGCAGCGGCCTGCGGTCGGCCGGCAGGTCGGCCGCCGTGAACTGCGTGCGCACGGCGATCATGCCGCAGCCGATGTCGACGCCGACAGCGGCCGGCATCACGGCGCCGAGCGTCGGGATGACGGACCCGACGGTCGCGCCGAGACCCAGGTGGGCGTCGGGCATCAGTGCCAGGTGCGGGTAGATGAACGGCATCGTCGATGTCGTCCGGGCCTGCTGCTCGGTCTTCTCCTCGAGCAGGCTCGCCCAGCTGAACAGCCGGGCAGTGATCTTCTCCATGGTCCTCTCGGTCCTCTGTGGGGTGGGTGTCGTCGTCCGGGGCGGACGGACGCACGCCGACCCTGCAGTGTCGGTGGATGCGAGAGATGCGCCCCGGCCCTCGCGGGGCTCCGGGGCGTCGGGTGACGCGCGCGGCCTACGAGAGGGTGTCGAGTTCGAGCGTGGTCTGCTCTTGGTTGCCGGGCAGGCGGACCTGCTCGGGGTACCAGGAACGACCGTGGCCGTCGAGGAGGCGCGGTGCACGGTTGTCGGTCAAGGTGCTGTTCGACACGGTGCGTCCTCTCTCTGCGGGGCTCGACGTCGACGAGGCGACGGGTGTGCCGACTGTCGGCACGGATTGCGACAGTACAGCCCGGGCGTGTCGCTGTCCAGATCCGATTCGTGGGCGACGCCGGGGCCGTCCGCTAGGGTCGGGTCCGAAAAGCGATCACGACCAGGGGGAGCCATGTCGAACGAGCAGTCACCGCAGCGGTATCCGAGCGGGCCGTACGGGCAGCCGAACGGCCAGCAGGCCTCCTGGAACGGCCAGTACGCGCCGCAGCAGGGGTACCCGCAGCACGTCGTCGTCGGGTATCAGCCGGCTCCGCCCCGCGGCCTCAGCATCGCGAGCATGGTGCTCGGTCTCGTGTCGGTGTTCGCCGGCTTCACGTTCGTCGTGCCGATCATCGGGTTCATCCTCGGCATCGTCGGCCTCCGGAAAGAACCCGCGGGGCGCGGCATGGCGGTCACCGGCCTCATCCTCAACGGGCTGTTCGTCCTCGGCTGGGCGATCCTCGTGATCTTCGTCCTCGGCATCGGCTTCCTCGGAATCGCCAGCGTCTCCACCAGCACCACCTGACGACGCACACCAACCCTTACGACTCAGCCGTCGGTGTTCGCGAGCTGCCGGGTCGCGGCGTCGAGGAGGGCTGAGACCCCGGCCGATCTAGTCCTCGAAGTCGAGGTCGATCGTGTCCGTGTCGTCGCGGTGCTCGCTGACGGGTGACGGCTGGTTGAGGCGCTCCGCCTTGGCGTGCAGGTCGCGGACGATCTCGGCGTCCACGATCTCGTCGACCCCGGCCGGGCTCGGCACGATGACGAGCTGACTGGCCGGCCCCACGAGGATCTGCGACCGCCCCACCTCACCGCTCGGCATCCGCACGGGGATGTCGATGGTGTCGGCCCGGGACGAGCGCGCGAGCGCCTCGGCATAGACGATGACGGCGTCGGCGATGTCGTCGCCCGTCACGATCACGCCGTCGGCGTAGTGGATGCTCCTCATGACTGGTGACCCCTTCTCGACCATCGATCTCCAGCCAACCCCGCCCGCGCCTCCTTCGTCACCCCTTGACGGGATCGAGGCACGATGCTCAGCGAGGGCGAAGGGAGCGAGCGGCCGGGCAGTCGAACGGATCGCGAGCCGACAGGCCGACGCGGTTGAGGTAGCGGATCACGATGCCGTACGACTTGACGACGGTCGTCTCGGTGTACGGGATGTCGTGGGAGGCGCAGTGCGCCTTGACGAGACGGCTCGCCGCACGCAGGTGCGGGCGCGCCATGCTCGGGAAGAGGTGGTGCTCGATCTGGAAGTTGAGCCCGCCCATGAACGCGGTGGCGAAGCGACCGCGGATGTTACGCGACGTGAGCACCTGCTTCGACAGGAAGTCGACGCGAGCACCCTCGGGGATGATCGGCATGCCCTTGTGGTTCGGCGCGAACGACGAGCCCATGTAGAGGCCGAAGACGGCCATCTGCACACCCACGAACGCGAACGCCATGCCGAGCGGCAGGAAGGTGAAGACGACACCGAAGTACAGCGCAAGGCGGATGACGATCAGCGTGATCTCGAGCGCACGGCCCTCGACCTTCTCGCGGCCGACGAGGGTGCGGAACGACGTGACGTGCAGGTTGACGCCCTCGGCGAGCAGCAACGGGAAGAAGAAATAACCCTGACGACGCGTGACGAAGCCCATCAGGCCGCGCTGCTTGGCGGCGTCCTCTTCGAGGAACGAGATCGTGTCGAACGCGATGTCGGGGTCTTTGCCCTTGGTGTTCGGGTTGGCGTGGTGCCGGCTGTGCTTGTTCATCCACCACGCGTAGCTGATGCCGACGACGCCGGCGGCGAGCACGCGACCGACGCGGTCGTTGTGCGTGCCGGAGGCGAACACCTGGCGGTGCGCGGCCTCGTGGGTCAGGAACGCGTACTGGGTGAAGATGATGCCGAGTGCGCCCGCGATGAGCAGCTGGAACCAGCTCGACCCGAGCAGGACGAAGCCGGTGCCGGCCCCCGCGAGGCAGAGCGTGATGACCACGAACACGGTCACGTAGAAACCGGTGCGGCGCTTGAGCAGCCCGGCCTCTTTCACCGAGGCGAGCAGGGACGAGTAGGTGCTGGTCGGCTTGGTCGTGCCGCCGGCCTCGGTCGCGCGGAACCCGGCGGGAGCGGTCTTGCCGCCGACGATGTCGGCCATGGCGGCCTCGGGCGTACGACCGCCGGACGAGCGCACGGACGGACGATGCAGACCGGGAGCGGCCGGTGCGAGGGGTAGGGCTGTGGACACGAACTGCCGCCTAACGGTGGGTCGGACCCGCGACGAGGCGGGATTCTGATCGACCGGTGCGTCGGGCAGTTGTGGTGAACGTAGCGGTTCGTGCTGGGAGGCTCGGGTGAGACACGCGTGAAGAGGTCGTGAAGGTAGGGGCGGTAAACTCCCCGCTGTTCCCCCCGCATCCCGAAAGAGGTCTCGTGCCTGCTGCGCCGTCCGGCCCCGTGCCGCCCGAACCCGCACGACGCGACCCCTCGACCGATTCGCGCTACTGGCCGGTGCTCATCGCCCGCGCCGTGCCGCTGCTCGTCCTCGGTGCGGTCATCACGTTCTCGTCCGATCACTCACCCCGCGTCGGGCTGCTCGCGTTCGGTGCGGCCGCCCTCGTGGCCGGGGCGATCATCGCCGTCGGCTCGGCCCTCCGCCTCGCGCACGACCCGTCGACCCGCACGATCGGCGTGCTGCAGGGGGCCGTCGGCATCGTCGTCGGCGCGCTCGCCCTCGTCTTCTCCGGCGGCGGCCTGCCCGTGCTGGTCGCCCTCGTCTCGGGCTTCGCCATCGTCACCGGAGCCCTCGAACTCGTGACCGGTCTGCGTCGCCGACGCCGCTCTCCGCTCGCCCGCGACTGGATCGGCATCGGCGTCATCACGCTGGTGCTCGGTGCGGTCTTCGTCGCCGTGCCGCCCGACTACTCGGAGCAGCTCGGCGGCATCGAGAAGGTCAGCGGCGAGCTGACCTCGTCGATCGTGCTCGTGGGCATCCTCGGTGCCTATGGAGCCCTCGTCGGGGTGTTCCTCGTGATCGCGGGCCTCTCGCTCAAGTGGGGCACCGGCCACCCGCCGATGGCCGAAGAACGCACGACATCCGGAGTGAGCACGTCATGACCCAACCCACCTGGCGCGAACGCGTCCGTCCCGCCGAGTTCCTCGGGCTCTCCGCCGTCTTCGCCCTCTTCGTCGGCATCGTCGTGCTGCTGTCGACCCGCGAGTTCAACCTCGCCCTGATCTTCACCTGCGTCGGCTTCATCGTCGCGCTCGTCGTCATCGCCATGCTGGCGCTGGCCGCGAAGCCGAACGACGACGAGCGACACGAGATCGACGACGAGAACAGGCCGTCCGCGCACTGACGCGACCGGCGTCGGGCCGTGCACCGCGCCTCCTGGGCTCTGCGGCTCTGCCCCGCCGAATCCTTCGCAATGTGCGACCGTTTCGCGCCGCAACCGCCACGTGAGCGGCGTGTCGGCGCCTCGCCGCAAGGAATGGTCGCACATTTGCGACCATCCTGCGGTACGCGCGCGCAGCCGCCGCTACGCCAGGCGGTCGACCAGCTCGCTCGCGATGCCGGTGTACGTCGCGGGCGTCAGCGCCACGAGCCGTGCCTTCGCGTCGTCGCCGATGTCGAGCCCCTCGACGAACGCGACCAGCTCGGCCTGCCCGGTGCGCTTGCCGCGCGTCAGCTCCTTGAGCAGGGCGTACGGGTCGCTGATCGACGAACGTCCGGCCGTGATCTCGGCGCGGATGACGGTCTGGATCGCCTCGGCCAGCACCTCCCAGTTGCCGTCGAGGTCGGCCTCGAGCGCGACGGTGCCGACCGCGATCTCACCCAGCCCGCGCCGCAGGTTGTCGAGCGCGAGCATCGAGTGGCCGAACGCGACGCCGATGTTGCGCTGGCTCGACGAGTCGGTGAGGTCGCGCTGCTGGCGCGAGGTCACCAGGGTCGAGGCGAGCGAGTCGAACAGGGCCGACGACAGCTCGAGGTTCGCCTCGGCGTTCTCGAACCGGATCGGGTTGATCTTGTGCGGCATCGTCGACGAGCCGGTCGCCCCCGCCACCGGGATCTGCGTGAAGTAACCCATCGAGATGTACGACCACACGTCGGTCGCGAGGTTGTGCAGCACGCGGTTCGCGTGCGCGACGCGGGAGTACAGCTCGGCCTGCCAGTCGTGCGACTCGATCTGCGTCGTCAGCGGGTTGAACGTGAGCCCGAGGCGGTCCTCGACGAACTCGCGCGCGACCTCGGGCCAGTCGAGCGACGGCTCGGCGACGACGTGCGCCGAGAACGTGCCGGTCGCTCCGCTGAACTTGCCGAGGAACTCGCTGCCCACGATCTGCGCCCGCAAGCGCTGCAGGCGGTGGACGAAGACGGCGAACTCCTTGCCGACGGTCGTCGGGGTGGCGGGCTGACCGTGCGTGTGGGCGAGCATCGGCACGTCACGCGAGCCGGTGGCGCGCTCGGTGAGGGCAGCGACGACGGCGTCGAACGCCGGCAGCCAGACGTCGAACACGGCGGCCTTGACGGTCACCGCGTACGAGAGGTTGTTGATGTCCTCGCTCGTGCAGGCGAAGTGCGTCAGCTCGGCGATCGAGTCGAGCCCCAGCTCGGTCAGCCGGGCGCGGACGTAGTACTCGACCGCCTTGACGTCGTGACGCGTCGTCGCCTCGAACGCGGCGAGCTCGTCGATCGCCGTCTGGTCGAACCCGGTGACGATGGCTCGCAGCGCCTCGTTCTGGTCGGCCGTCAGCGGCGTCGACCCGAACAGCGAGCGGTCGGTCTGCGCGATCAGCCACTCGACCTCGACGTGCACCCGCGCCCGGTTGAGACCGGCCTCGCTGAGATGGTCGCCGAGCGAGCCGACGGAGGCGCGGTACCGGCCGTCGAGAGGGCTGAGGGGCTGAGGGGGGAGGCTCATGCGCGTCCTTGTCGTAGTGCGGGTTCGATCTGCGTGAAGAGGGACGAGGAGGCGCGTTCGACGAGGTCGAGGACGCTGTCGAACATCGCGGCGTCCGAATAGTAGGGGTCGGGCACGTCCGTGCCGCCCGCGGCGGCCGCCGCCTCCTGGTCGAAGCTCAGCAGCAGCTGCACCTTCGACCGGTCGGCGTCGTCGCCGGCCCAGGCCCGGAGGATGCGCTCGTGGCCGCGATCGAAGACCACCACGAGGTCGTAGCGGCCGAAGTCGTCGGCCTCGAACTGCTTCGCCCGATGCCGCGACCCATCGTAGCCGCGCCGTCGCAGCGCCTCGACGGTGCGCGGGTCGGCGCCCTCGCCGACGTGCCAGTCGCCCGTGCCGGCCGAGGTCACCTCGATGTGGTCGCCGTGTCCCGAGCGCTCCGCAATCTGCCGGAAGACGGTCTCGGCCATCGGCGACCGGCAGATGTTGCCGGTGCAGACGAAGCAGACGCTGAAGCGGTTCACCTGCGGCGGTCGCCCTGGCGGCCGACGACGGGGCGGACCACGATGCCGATCAGCCAGGCGAGGATCGCCAGCACGAGCGCACCGAGGACGCCCCACCAGAACCCGTCGACCACCAGGCCGAAGCCGATCAGACCGGAGACCCAGGCGACGAGCAGCAGCAGGAGACCGTTCACGATGAACGAGATCAGCCCCAGCGTCAGGATGTACAGGGGGAAGGCCACCACCCGGATCGCCGTGCCGACGATGCCGTTCACGACACCGAAGATGAAGGCCACCAGGAGGAAGGTCAGCACGGTCTCGAGCGTGCCGCCCGAGCCGTAGGGGGTGACGGACACCCCCGAGACGATCAACGTGGTGAGCCAGAGTGCCACGGCGTTGATCACGAGCCGGACGAGGAATCGTGTCATGACCCCCATCATGCCGACACGGGCCGGGTCGGCGGTAGCCCGTAGTCTGGTCGGGTGACCAGCCCCGTTCGCCTCCGCCCCGAGATCGCCGCGCTGCCGCCCTACCGGCAGGGCAAGCAGGCGGCGCCCGACGCGTTCAAGCTGTCGTCGAACGAGAACCCGTTCGAGCCGCTGCCGGCCGTGCTCGACGCACTCCGCGGCGCCGCGTCGATCAACCGCTACCCCGACGCGTCGGCCGCTCCGCTGCGCCTGGCTCTGGCCGCGAAGTTCGGCGTCACCCCGGACGAGATCCACGTCGGTGCGGGCTCGCTCTCGCTCGTCTCGCAGTTCATCAACGCCGCTGCGACGGTCGGCGACGAGGTCGTCTACTCGTGGCGCTCGTTCGAGGCCTACCCCGGTCTCGTGACGGTGTCGGGCGCGACGAGCGTGCAGGTCCCCAACCGGGCCGACGGCGGGCACGACCTCGATGCCATGGCAGCCGCCGTCACCGACCGCACCCGCGTCGTGATCGTCTGCTCGCCCAACAACCCCACGGGCGTCGTCGTGACGACGCGCGAGTTCGAGGCGTTCATGGCCGCCGTGCCCGAGACGCTGCTCGTGCTGCTCGACGAGGCCTACGCCGAGTTCGTCACCGACGAGTCGGCCGTCGACGGCCCGTCCCTGCTCGAGCGGCACCCCAACCTCGTCGTGCTGCGCACGTTCTCGAAGGCGTACGGGCTCGCCGCACTCCGCGTCGGGTACGCGATCGGCGCCTCCTCGGTGCTCGACGCCGCCCGCTCGACGGCACTCGCCCTCTCGGTCACCGAGCAGGGCCAGGCCGCGGCGGTCGCGTCGCTCGAGCACGCCGACGAGCTGCTCGCCCGCGTCGACCGCATCGTGCTGCTGCGCGACCAGGTGCGTCAGGCCCTCGTCGACCAGGGCTGGCAGCCGCCGGTCGCGCAGGGCAACTTCATCTGGCTCGACACCGGCGAGCACACGGCCGCCGCGGCCGAGGTGTTCGCCGACCACGGCATCGTCGTCCGGCCGTTCGCTCCCGAGGGCATCCGCATCACGATCGGCGAGCCGTCGTCGGTCGACAAACTGTTGCACGCCGCCCAGCAGGCCCTCAGAATCACATCACCGTAAGGGCATATACCGCTCTATAGATTGGTCGTCATGTCTTCTTCCGAAGCACTCGACGGCGGTGCCGTCGACACCGTCTCACCCGTCCAATTGCTGTCGCCGACCGGTCAGGTCGTGCAATCCGACGCGACGGCCGAGTTCCAGCCGTACGTCGACGCCCTCGACGACGAGCAGCTGAGGTCGTTCCATCGCGACATGGTGCTGACCCGGCGCTTCGACCGCGAGGCCGCCGCGCTCGCCCGACAGGGCCAACTCGCCCTCTGGGTGCCGAGCCACGGGCAGGAGGGGGCCCAGGTCGGTCTCGCTCACGCCTCGCGCCCACAGGACCACATCTTCCCGTCGTATCGCGAGCACGCGGTCGCGATGGCCCGCGGCATCGACCCGGTCGACATCCTCCGCCTGCTCCGCGGCCACACCCACGGCGGCTGGAACCCGGCGGAGCACCAGAACTTCCACATCTACACGCTCGTGATCGGCTCGCAGACGCTGCACGCCACGGGCTATGCGATGGGCCTCACCCTCGACGGCAAGACCGGAACGGGTGCGGTCGAGACCGACGAGGCCGTCGTCACCTTCTTCGGCGACGGCGCGACCAGCCAGGGCGACGTGAACGAGGCCATGGTCTTCGCCGCGAGCTTCCAGGCGCCCGAGCTGTTCTTCCTGCAGAACAACCAGTGGGCCATCAGCGTGCCGGTGTCGCGTCAGTCGCGCACCCCGCTCGTGCACCGCGCGGGCGGCTTCGGCATCCCCGGCACCCAGATCGACGGCAACGACGTGCTGGCCAGCTACGCGGTCAGCCGCCGCGACCTGGACGCCGCGCGCACGGGCGGCGGCCCCCGCTTCATCGAGGCGCTCACCTACCGCATCGGCGCCCACACGTCGTCGGACGACCCGACGAAGTACCGCACCGACGACGAGCTGCAGTCGTGGATCGCCCGCGACCCGATCGCACGCTTCGAGACGTACCTGCGCGGTCGTGGCGAGTCCGATGTGTTCTTCGCCGAGCTCGAGACGCTCTGCGACGACCTCGGCGCCGACCTGCGTCGCCGCACCCTCGCGCTGCCGAACCCCGAGCCGTCGCTCATGTTCGACCACGTCTACTCCGAGCCCCACCCCCTGATGCGCGAGCAGAAGGAGTGGCTGGCCCAGTACGAGCACGGCTTCGACGGCGCCGACACGGACGGAGCACGCGCATGACCGACATCGCCACGACCACCGACACCACCGCCTCCTCGGCGGAGCCCGCGGCGCCGCGCCGCGAGACCCTACCGCTCGGCAAGGCCATCAACGCGGGTCTCCGCAAGGCCATGGCCGACGACCCGCGCGTGCTGCTCATGGGCGAGGACATCGGCACGCTCGGCGGTGTCTTCCGTGTCACCGAGGGTCTGCAGGCCGAGTTCGGCGCGAACCGCGTCATCGACACGCCGCTCGCCGAGTCGGGCATCGTCGGCACCGCGATCGGGCTCGCCATGGGTGGGTTCCGTCCCGTCGTCGAGATCCAGTTCGACGGCTTCATCTACCCGGGCTTCGACCAGATCACGTCGCAGCTCGCGAAGCTGACGAACCGCCACGAGGGCCAGATGAGCATGCCGGTCGTCATCCGCGTGCCCTACGGCGGGCACATCGGCGCGGTCGAGCACCACCAGGAGAGCCCCGAGGCGTACTTCGCGCACACCGCGGGTCTCCGCGTCGTCAGCCCGAGCACACCCCACGACGCCTACTGGATGATCCAGGAGGCCATCGCCTCGAACGACCCCGTCATGTTCTTCGAGCCCAAGAGCCGGTACTGGCCCAAGGGCGAGGTCGACTTCTCGAGCCCGCAGGCGCCGCTGCACGCGAGCCGCGTCGTCCGAACGGGCACCGAGGTGACGCTGCTCGGCCACGGAGCGATGGTGAGCGTGCTGCTGCAGGCCGCCGAGATCGCCGCCGCCGAGGGCATCTCGGTCGAGGTCGTCGACCTTCGCAGCCTGTCGCCCGTCGACTACGCGCCGATCCTCGAGTCGGTCCGCAAGACCGGTCGCCTGGTCGTCGCTCAGGAGGCCCCCGGCTTCGTCAGCGTCGGCTCCGAGATCGCCGCGACCGTAGCCGAGAAGGCGTTCTACTCGTTGGAGGCGCCGGTGCTGCGGGTCAGCGGGTTCGACACCCCCTTCCCGCCCGCGAAGCTCGAGACGCAGTACCTGCCCGACGCCGATCGTGTGCTCGAGGCCGTCGACCGCGCGCTCGCGTACTAGGAGAACAGCGACATGACGAACGAATTCGCACTGCCCGACGTCGGAGAAGGTCTGACCGAGGCCGAGATCGTCGAGTGGAAGGTCGCCTCGGGCGACACCGTCGAGATCAACCAGGTACTCGTCGAGATCGAGACGGCCAAGTCGCTCGTCGAGCTGCCGTCGCCGTTCGCCGGCGTCGTCGACCGCATCCTCGTCGAGTCGGGCACGACCGTCGACGTCGGCACCCCGATCATCACGATCGGCGGCGGCGACTCCCCGGCGACGCCGTCCTCGCGCGCGGCCGAGGCCGAGTCCGTCGAGAGCGGCGGGCTCGCCCGCACCGCGCAGATCATCTCGCAGAACGAGGAGGCGCTCTCGGCCCAGCGCGCCCGTCACGGTGACGAGACGGTCGCCTCCCCGGCCACCGCCTCCTCGGCTCCTGCCTCGTCGGCATCCTCGACGCCGGCCCCCGCCGCGACGGCGACCCGCTCGGCCGACGCGCTGAGCGCGGACGGCGAGACCGGCTCGATCGCCTCGACCCCGGCCGAGGCCGACACCGGCTCGGGTGCCGTGTTGGTCGGCTACGGCGCCGCGGGCGGTCACGGCGCGACGCGTCGACGTCGTCCGAGCAAGGGCGAGGTCGACGCCCGCCAGCTGCGCGTCGCCGAGCAGGCCCGCCGCCGGCCGACGACGAGCGTCCCCGCGGCGCAGGCCCTGCCGATCATCGCGAAGCCGCCGATCCGCAAGCTCGCGAAAGACCTGGAGGTCGACCTCACGACCGTGCAGCCCACGGGTCTCGCCGGCGAGGTCACCCGCGACGACGTCGTGCGGCACGCGAAGCAGGCCAGCCTGTTCCGCAACATCGAGACGCCCGAGTGGAGCGAGGAGCGCATCGAGCGCATCCCGGTCAAGGGCGTCCGCAAGGCGATCGCGAAGGCGATGACGTCGAGCGCGTTCACCGCGCCGCACGTGAGCCTGTTCGTCGACGTCGACGCGACCCGCACGATGGAGTTCGTCAAGCGCCTCAAGTCGTCCACGCAGTTCGCGGGTGTGAAGGTGTCGCCGCTGCTGATCATGGCCAAGGCCATCATCTGGGCGGTGCGGCGCAACCCGATGGTCAACTCCGCGTGGACCGACAAAGAGATCCTGGTGCGGCACTTCGTCAACCTCGGCATCGCCGCGGCCACGCCGCGCGGGCTGATCGTGCCGAACGTCAAGGAGGCCCAGTCGATGAGCCTGCTCGAACTCGCCCAGGCCCTCGAGCAGCTGACGTTGACGGCGCGCGACGGCAAGACGACCCCGGCCGACCAGGCCGACGGCACGATCACCATCACGAACATCGGCGTCTTCGGCATGGACACCGGCACGCCGATCCTCAATCCGGGCGAGGTGGCGATCGTCGCGCTCGGCACGATCAAGCAGAAGCCGTGGGTCGTGGACGGCGAGGTGCGCTCGCGCATGGTCACGACGATCGGTGCGAGCTTCGACCACCGCGTGGTCGACGGCGACGTGGCGAGCCGCTTCGTGGCCGACGTCGCGAGCGTGCTCGAAGAGCCGGCTCTGCTGCTCGACTGACGAGATCGGTCGGATCGAGTCGAAGGGCCTGCCGCGCATCGCCGGCAGGCCCTTCCCCGTCCCCGTGAACTGCCCTCTCTGTGAACCTCCGATGAGGGGCTGAGGCCGGGCCGTCGCGCGCGCTAGGGTCGATCGAACGACAGGTCCCGTCCGGACCGGACCACCGAGCCGCGGGCCCGCGAAAGGCCGCCATGACCACCCCTCTCGTCGACGGAGCCGTGCCGAAGCACGAGCAGCTGCGGCGCATCCTGCAGCAACGGGCCAGCGACGAGCTGCCGGCCGGCGCGATGATCCCCAGCGAGCGCCAGCTCATGGTCGAGTTCGGCGTCAGTCGCATCACCGTGCGCGAGGCGATCGGTCAGCTGGTCAACGAGGGCTGGCTCACGCGCTCCCGCGGCAAGGGCACCTTCGTCGCGCACCGCGCCGTGCAGTCGACCCTGCACCTCGCCTCGTTCACCGACGAGATGACGTCGCTCGGCCACGTGCCCAGCACGGTCGTGCTCGCCAAGCAGCAGGCCGTGCCGCCCGACGACACCGCGACGGCGCTGGGCCTCGACGACGGCGAGCTCGCCCTGCACGTGCGGCGGCTGCGCCTGGCCGACGGCGAACCGGTCAGCATCGACGACGGCTGGTACCCCGCCGCCCTGCTCCCCGGGCTGCTCGACCGCGACCTGAGCCGCTCGCTCTACGGCACGTTCGAGCGCGACTACGCTCTCTCGATCACGCACGCCACGCAGACCGTCAGCGCCGAGGAGGCACGGGTCGACTTGTCGACACTGCTCGGCACCCGCTCCGGGGCACCCGTTCTGTTCTTCGACCGCGTCTCGTTCTCGGACGCCACCCCCGTCGAGCACGCCAAGAGCTGGTACCGCGCCGACCGTTACCGCGTGACCATGCAGGTGTCGGCGCGGCACGGCTGAGCCGGTCGGGACCGTCGGTCAGGCCGGGAGGTCGAACAGCGGGTCGCCCGACGCGACGGTCGAGCCGACGGCGGCCTGGTCGACCGAGTCGGCCGGCGAATCGAGCACCACCACGGGGATCACACTCGAGTAGCCCGCCGCCTGGACGACGGCGGGGTCGAACGAGACGACCAGCTCGCCCCGGGCGACGGTCGCGCCCTCGGCGACGGCGAGCTCGAAGCCCTGGCCCGCGAGCTTCACCGTGTCGATGCCGACGTGCACGAGCACGCCCGTGCCCGACTCCCCCACGACGACGAACGCGTGCGGATGGAGCTTGACGATCTCGCCCGCGAGGGGCGAGACGACGCGGACGAGGCGACCCGTGCCTCCTGGGCTCTCGGTGTCGCCAGCCGGCTGCACGGCGACGCCGGCGCCGACGAGCTGCCCGGCGAAGACGGGGTCGGGCACGTCGCCGAGGGCGACGACCGTGCCGTCGGTCGGCGAGACGACCGACGTCACAGCAGGTCCTGGATGTCTTCCGCCAGCGAGTCGGCGATCGTGCCGACGATGACCTGGACACTCGTGCCGACCGTGACGACGGCGGTCGCACCGGCGGCCTTGAGCGCCTTCTCGTCGACGAGCGAGGCGTCCTTCACGTCGGTGCGGAGGCGCGTGATGCAGCCCTCGATCTCGTCGATGTTGTCGGCGCCGCCGAGTCCGTCGATCATGTCCTGTGCTTTCGACATGGCGTTGCTCCTTCGTTGCGCGGGGTCGATCCCGGTCTCTCTAGTTGACACCAGGTTGCGGTCTGAGGAAACTACCACTCGCTGGTCATGACCAGACAGGACCGGTTGAACCGATCCGCGGCTTTCACCGACGAGAGGACCCTGCCATGACGACGACCGAGGCGACGCCCGCCAAGCCCAAGAGAGGGTCGGCCGCGTTCGCGGTGCTGCAACGACTCGGCCGCAGCCTCATGCTGCCGATCGCCGTGCTGCCCGCAGCCGGCATCCTGCTGCGACTCGGGCAGACGGACCTGCTCGGCGCGATCCCGGGATTCGAGACCGGCGCCGGCGTCATCGGCGCGGCCGGCCAGGCCGTCTTCACCTGGCTGCCGCTGATCTTCGCGGTCGGCATCGCCATCGGCTGGGCGAAGAAGAGCGACGGCTCGACCGCCCTCGCCGCGGTCGTCGGCTACATGGTCATCGACGGTGTCTTCAAGGCCATGTCGCCGGTCGTGCTCGCCGGGCGCGAGACACCGACGGGTGACCCCGAGGTGATCAACTACGGCGTACTGGCGGGCATCGTCATGGGACTGCTGTCGGCGATGATCTGGCAGCGGTTCTACCGGACGAAGCTGCCCGACTTCCTCGGGTTCTTCTCGGGCCGCCGCATGGTGCCGATCCTCACGGCCGTCACCGGTCTCGTCGTCGGCGTGCTGATGTCGTTCATCTACCCGCTGTTCAACAACCTGCTGACCGGCATCGGCCAGGCGGTCGCCTCGAACAACGTGATCGGCAGCGGCGTCTACGGCGTCGTCAACCGACTGCTCATCCCGACCGGCCTGCACCACATCCTCAACTCGGTCGTGTGGTTCCTGGTCGGCGACTACACGAACGCCAGCGGCACCGTCGTCCGCGGCGACCTGAACCGCTTCTTCGCGGGCGACCCGAGCGCCGGCGTGTTCATGACCGGGTTCTTCCCGATCTTCATGTTCGCGCTCCCCGCCGCCGCCCTGGCGATCTGGCGCCACGCCCGCCCCGAGAAGAAGAAGCTGATCGGCGGCATCATGCTGTCGACCGCGCTGACCGCCTTCATCACGGGCATCACCGAGCCGCTCGAGTTCTCGTTCATGTTCGTCGCGTGGCCGCTCTACGTCATCCACGCCGTGCTCACCGGCACGTCGATGATGCTCGTGAACGCCCTCGACATCCACACCGGGTTCACGTTCTCGGCGGGGTTGATCGACTACATCCTGAACTTCAACATCTCGCAGAACTCGATCTGGCTGATCCCGATCGGGCTCGGCTACGCCGTGATCTACTACGTCCTGTTCAGCTTCGTCATCAAGCGCTGGAACCTGAAGACGCCCGGCCGCGAGGACGACGACGCGGCCGAGTCCGTCGAGGCCGCCACCAAGGCCTAGACGCGACCCCCTCAGGAGGCGCGGTGCGGGATTTCCCGCCCCGCGCCTCCTGCGTTCTCCCGCCCCGTACAGATCGTGCGCCGGTTTCGGCGGTACCCCCGTCGCACTGTGCGACCACGTCGGCGGCGTCGGCCGGGCAGAACGCGACCGTTGTGCGTGCGCCGGCCCGCTGACGCGGCGTGTCGCGCGCTACCAGCGCGAAATGGTCGCACATTGCGAGGCACAGGCCGGGGGTCCCGTTACTCGTTTTGACAATCATTATCAGTAGCAATAGCGTCGGAGGCAGGCCGGGCCTCGAGGCAGCGCACCCGACCGCTCCCCGTAGCGCGCCGCCTTAGACGGAATTCCCATGACTTCTCGACTCCCCCTCCGCCGCCTCATCCCGGCGCTCGGCGCCGCAGCCGCCCTCGCGCTCGTCGCGACCGGCTGCTCGGCCACCGGCGACAGCGCCTCCGGCAGCGGCACCGACGGAGGCGCGATCCAGGTCGTCGCCTCGACCAACGTCTACGGCGACATCGCGTCGACCGTCGGCGGCGACGCCGTCACCGTGACCAGCATCATCAGCGACCCCTCGCAGGACCCGCACTCGTACGAGGGCGACGCCCGCACCCAGCTCGCGATCTCGCGCGCCGACGTCGTCATCGAGAACGGCGGCGGTTACGACTCGTTCGTCGACACGATGGTCAAGGCGAGCGACTCGAAGGCCACGGTCATCAACGCGGTCGACGTGTCCGGTCTCGACACCGACGCCGACGCCGACGACCACGACCACGCGACCGACGCACCGTCGTCCGACGCGAGCGCCGGCAGCGACGCGAGCGCCGAGGCGAGCAGCGATGCGAGCGCCAGCGCCGACGACCACGGCGGCCACGCGCACGACCACGGCGAGTTCAACGAGCACGTCTTCTACTCGCTGCCCAGCATGGCGAAGCTCGCCACCGCGATCGCCGACGAGCTCGGCCGCATCGACAGCGCCAAGGCCGACACCTTCAGCACGAACGCGAAGGCGTTCGAGGCCAAGATCGACGACCTCGAGTCGCAGACCGCGGCCATCAAGACCGCGCACGACGGCACCGACGTCGCCTACACCGAGCCCGTGCCGGGCTACCTGTTCGACGAGATGGGTCTGCACAACGTGACCCCGTCGGCGTTCTCGGAGGCCATCGAAGAGGGCGACGACGTCTCGCCGGCGGCCCTCCGCGACATGCTCGCGCTCGCGTCCGACAAGAAGATCGCCCTGCTCGCCTACAACGAGCAGACCTCCAGCCCCGAGACCACGCAGGTGCAGTCGGCGGCCGAGAAGTCCGGCGTCCCGATCGTGCCGGTCACGGAACTGCTCCCGAGCGGGGATGATTACATCTCGTGGCAGCAGGCGAACATCGACAGCATCAAGGAGGCACTGGCCAAGTGACCGAACCCGCGTTACGTCTTCGAGGCGCCGGTATGCGCTTCGGCGACCGCACGCTGTGGTCCGGGCTCGACCTCGACGTGATGCCGGGCGAGTTCCTGGCCGTGCTCGGGCCGAACGGCGCCGGCAAGACGACGATGCTGCGCACCGTGCTGGGCCAGCAAGAACTGACCGACGGGTCGATCGAGTTCCTCGGTCGACCCGTTCGGCGTGGGCACCGGCGCATCGGCTACATCCCGCAGCAGCGCTTGATGGAGGCCGGCACACCCCTGCGTGCCCGCGACATGATCGCCCTCGGCGTCACCGGGCACCGCTTCGGCCTGCGCCGCGAGTCGGCGGCCGAGCGCGCGAAGATCGACGCCCTCGTCGACGAGGTGGGCGCCGCCTCCTTCGCCGATCACGCCGTGGCCGACCTGTCCGGCGGCGAGCAGCAGCGAGCGCGCGTCGGCCAGGCCCTCGCCGCCGACCCCGCGCTGCTGCTCTGCGACGAGCCGCTCATCTCGCTCGACCTGCGGCACCAGCGCGGCGTCACCGAGCTGATCGACCGCCAGCGCCGCGCCCGCGACGCCGCCGTCGTGTTCGTCACGCACGACGTCAACCCCATCCTCGACGTCGTCGACCGGGTGCTCTACATCGCCGGCGGACGGTTCCGCGTGGGCACCCCCGACGAGGTCCTGCAGCCCGCCGTGCTCAGCGACCTCTACGGCACGCCCGTCGACGTCATCCGCACGATGGGCCGCATCGTCATCGTCGGCGGTCACGGCCACGACGCCGACCACCACCACGTCGATGCCGGACCCGACACCGAAGGGCTCGTGCGATGACCGACCTCTGGTCGCAGCTGTTCTCGTTCCAGGACTTCGGCCCGCTCGTCGCGCTCGTGAAGAACTCGATCATCGCGGGTGCCGTGCTCGGTCTGGTCGGCGGCCTGATCGGGCCGTTCGTGATCACCCGCAACCTGCCGTTCGCCGTGCACGGCATCAGCGAGCTCTCGTTCGCCGGGGCCTCGGCGGCCCTGCTGCTCGGTGTCAACGTCGTCGCGGGGTCGCTCGTCGGCAGCGTGCTGGCCGCACTGCTGATCGGCCTGCTCGGCAACCGGGCCCGCGACCGCAACTCGATCATCGCCGTGCTGATGCCGTTCGGACTCGGCCTCGGCATTCTCTTCCTCGCGCTGTACAAGGGCCGGTCCGCCAACAAGTTCGGCCTGCTGACGGGTCAGATCGTCTCGGTCGACAACCCGCAGCTCGGGGCGCTGCTCGTCATCTCGGCGCTCGTCGTGGTCACGCTGTTCGTGATCTGGCGGCCCCTGACCTTCGCGAGCGTCGACCCCGACGTCGCCGCGGCGGCCGGCCTGCCGGTGCGCACGCTCGGCATCGTGTTCATGCTCGTGCTCGGCCTCTCGGTCGCGGTGTCGGTGCAGATCGTCGGAGCCCTGCTCGTGTTGTCCCTGCTCGTCACCCCGGCCGCGGCGGCCCTGCGTCTCACCGTCAACCCACTGCTCGTGCCGATCCTCAGCGTCGTCTTCGCGGTCGTGTCGGTCGTCGGTGGCATCCTGCTCGCCCTCGGCGGCGGGCTGCCGATCAGCCCGTACGTGACGACCATCTCGTTCGCCATCTGGCTCGTCTGCCGCATCGTCTCGTGGCGGCGCGTCCGTCGTGCCCAGCGCCCCACCCGACGACACGGACTACCCTGGACGTCGACGACGACGGAGGCAGGACGATGACGGGCGGTACGGCGTGGTAGTCCGGCGCAACACCTGGCAGCGAGAGGCTGTCCGCGAGGCGCTCGACACCAGCGAGGGGTTCGTCAGCGCACAGGCGCTGCACAACCGACTCCGCGACACGGGCATCGGCCTGGCGACCGTCTATCGCGCCCTGTCCGATCTCGCCGCCGACGGCGCGGCCGACTCGCTGCAGCAAGAGGGCGAGAGCCTCTACCGCGCCTGCACACCCGGCACGCACCACCACCACCTGATCTGCCGCAATTGTGGCGCGACCGTCGAGATCGAGGCCGACGAGGTCGAGACCTGGGCCCAGCAGATCGCGGCCAAGCACGGCTTCACCCAGCCGCAGCACATCGTCGACGTCTTCGGGCTCTGCCCGGCGTGCACCGCCGCCGCCGCGGCCGGCGTGCCCACCGCCTCCCCGGTCTGAGCCCCACCGCCTCCCCGGTCCGATCCGGGCTGCCGGGTGCGTCTCGCGACGCCCGCGGGGCCCCGGACACCAGGAGGCGCGGAGTTGCGTGAGCCCGGGCGTGTCGCGTACTCTTGACGTTTGGTTGAGTGCTATCTGCGCTCATGTGCACCGCCTCCCCAGCAACACGGCCCAGACCAGGGCGCTCTCGAGCGCCGTGTCTCGGGGCGAGGGGGGATCGGCGCGCCGACAAGTGACCTTGGGTAGGGGCTCCGGCTCCTACGGTATCTACGGAGGACAACCATGGCAGCAACATGCCAGGTGACTGGAGCCATCCCCGGCTTCGGACACAACATCTCGCACTCGCACCGACGCACCAAGCGTCGTTTCGACCCGAACATCCAGAAGAAGACGTACTACGTGCCGTCGCTTCGTCGTAACGTCACCCTGCAGCTCAGCGCCAAGGGCATCAAGGTGATCGACGCTCGTGGCATCGAGTCGGTCGTGAAAGACCTTCTCGCTCGTGGGGAGAAGATCTAATGGCTCGTCAGCAGGACGTCCGTCCCATCATCAAGCTCCGTTCGACGGCGGGCACCGGTTTCACGTACGTGACCAAGAAGAACCGTCGTAACAACCCCGATCGCCTCGTGCTGAAGAAGTACGACCCCGTGATCCGCAAGCACGTCGAATTCCGCGAGGAGCGCTAAACATGGCCAAGAAGAGCAAGATCGCCAAGAACGACCAGCGCGCCGTCATCGTCGCCCGTTACGCCGAGAAGCGTCTCGAGCTGAAGAAGGCGCTCATCGACCCGAACGGCACCGACGAGAGCCGCGAGGCCGCTCGCCTCGGTCTGCAGAAGCTGCCCCGCGACGCGTCGCCGGTCCGCCTCCGCAACCGCGACGCCGTCGACGGTCGCCCCCGTGGTCACCTCAAGGCGTACGGCATCAGCCGTGTCCGCTTCCGTGATATGGCTCACCGAGGCGAATTGCCGGGCATCACGAAGTCTTCCTGGTAGGTTTTACGCGGTTCCACAGGGCCCTCGGCCTTATGGTCTGTTCCGCACGGATGCGGTTACCACCGCATCCGGTAAAACCGAATCAAGTCCGAGGAGGACATTTACATGGCTGACAAGTCACTGAACCGTACCGAGCTCGTCGCAGCCGTCGCCGCCGAGTCTGGCCAGAGCCAGGCTGCCGTCAGCGGTGTCGTCGACGCGTTCTTCGGCGTCGTCTCGAAGTCCGTCGCCGAGGGCACCAAGGTGACCATCCCCGGTTGGATCGCCTTCGAGAAGACCCACCGCGCCGCGCGCACCGGCCGCAACCCGCAGACGGGTGAGGCCCTCGAGATCGCCGCCAGCGACAGCGTCAAGGTCAGCGCCGGCAGCAAGCTCAAGGCTGCTGTCAAGTAGTCCTCGCACTGCAAGGCTTCAGGGGATGACGACTTCGGTCGTCATCCCCTTTGCTGTGCCCCGCCCGCGTCCAGCAACCACGACTTAGGCTTCTCTCCGTGCCACTCACCGAACGCGCTTCCCGGCCGGCCGTCGCGCCGACCCGGCCCCGTGCCTCCTCGGGTGCCGGTTCGTCTCCGGGCGCCGGCGTCAGCCGCGTCGCCGGGCCCGCCCTGCTCGTGCTGGTGGCCTTCGTCGCGGTGATCGCCGCGCTGAAGTTCGGCGGTGCCGCCGACGCACCGCTCGTGGTCGACCCCGGTTCGACGGTGCGCTACGGCCTGCCGATCGCCAAGATGTTCAACAACCTCGGCGCCGCGGTCACGATCGGCACGCTGATGCTGACGGTCTTCGCGCTGTCGCGCTCGAAGCCCGAGTACGCCCGCGCCCTCGACGTGGCGGCCGGCGCCGCCGCGTTCTGGGCCGTCGCCTCGGCCGCCACCACGTTCTTCACGTTCCTCAGCGTCGCGAACGTGCCCGTCACGCTCGACGACCAGTTCGGCAAGACGCTGGCGTTCTTCCTCACCGACACGGCCCTCGGCCAGGCGTGGCTGCAGACCACCCTCATCGCGGCGGCCGTCACCGTGCTCTGTTTCGCCGTGCGCAACATCTGGGCCCTCGTCGTCGTGCTGTTCCTGGCCGGCTACGCGCTCATCCCGATCGCGGAGCAGGGCCACGCCGCCGGCACGACCGGCCACGACGCCGCCGTCACGGCGCTCGCCCTGCACCTCGAGGGGGCGTCCGTCTGGCTCGGCGGTCTCGTCGCGCTCGTCTTCTTGCGCGGCGTGCTCGATCGCGGGCGCCTCGCGGTCGTGCTGGCGCGCTACTCGACGCTCGCCATCATCTGCTTCGTCGTCGTGGGCGTCTCGGGCATCGCGAGCGCGGCCATCCGGGTCGGCTCGTTCGCCGAGCTGACCAGCGGCTACGGCGTGCTCGTGCTGATCAAGACGTTCTCCCTCGTGGCGCTGGGCCTGTTCGGCCTCGTGCAGCGCCGGTTCCTGGTGGGCCGCATGGCGACGCACCCCACCGCGACCACGCGGTACTTCTGGTGGTTCATCTCGGCCGAGCTCGCGTTCATGGGTCTCGCGTCGGGTGTCGCCGCCGCCCTCGGCCGGACGGCGACGCCGGTCGAGCAGGTCCCCGCCACCGATCTGGCGAGCCCGACGGCCGCCGAGATCCTCACCGAAGAGAAGCTGCCGGTCGAGCTGACGCCGATCCGCTACCTCACCGAGTGGAACATCGACCTGCTCTGGGGGCTGCTCTGCGTCTTCCTGATCTTCTTCTACGTCGCCGGCGTCGTCCGCATGCGCCAGCGCGGCGACCGCTGGCCGATCGGCCGCACGATCTCGTGGATCGCCGGCGTGCTCACGCTGTTCTACGTCACCTGCGGCTCGCCGAACGTCTACCAGGAGTACCTGTTCAGCTCGCACATGCTGGCGCACATGGTGCTCGGCATGGTCATCCCCGTGCTGCTGGTGCCGGGTGCTCCCGTCACGCTCGCCCTGCGCACCATCGCGAAGCGCACGGACGGTACGCGCGGCGGTCGCGAGTGGATCATGATCCTCGTGCACTCGCGCTTCGCGAACGTCATCAGCAACCCGATCGTGGCCGCGGTGATGTTCGCCGGCTCGCTCTTCGCGTTCTACTACACGTCCCTGTTCAGCTGGGCGACGACGACGCACATCGGGCACTACTGGATGATCGTGCACTTCCTGATCGTCGGGTACCTGTTCGTGCAGTCGATGATCGGCATCGACCCGGTGAAGGGACGCCTGCCGTATCCGATGCGCCTGGTCGTGCTGCTCGCGACCATGGGGTTCCACGCGTTCTTCGGCATCGGCATCATGACGTCGACGAGTCTCTTCCTCGCCGACTGGTACGGCGCCATGGGCCGCACGTGGGGCCCGACCCCGATGGACGACCAGTACACCGCCGGCGGCATCGCCTGGAGTGTCGGCGAGATCCCCACCCTGGCCCTCGCGGTCGCCGTCGCCATCATGTGGAGCCGCAGCGACGGACGCGAGCAGAAGCGTCGCGACCGCCAGGCCGACCGCGACGGCGACGCCGAGCTGAACGCGTACAACGAGCAACTCGCGCAGATGTCGACGCAGGACGGGCCGCGGCGCTGAGTCGCGCCTCCTGACGGAGCCGACCCGCGCCTCCTCGTCGCCCGAACCCCGTTGCGGAAAATGAACCCGTTTCGAACGGGGTTCGTCTTCCGCAACGGGGTTCTTCGCGCACGGGGTACGTCTCTCAGCCTGCCCCGGTTCAATCGGGGTATGACCGATCCCCGCACGCTGCCCTATCCGCTCGGCGTCACCCCTCTCGACGGAGGCGGCGTCCACGTCGCCGTCTACTCCGAGACGGCCGACGCCGTCTACTTCTGCCTGTTCGACGACGCCGGCACCGAGACGCGCACCAAGCTCGGTCAGCGCACCGGTCACGTGTTCCACGACGTGATCGAGGAGGCGGGGGTCGGCAGCCGCTACGGCCTGCGGGTCGACGGCCCCTGGGACCCGGCCACGGGCCTCCGTCACAATGTCGACAAGCTGCTGCTCGACCCGTACGCCACGGCCGTCGACGGCGGCTACGACTGGGGCCAGGCGGTCTTCGGTCACGACATGAACGAGCCGACCGAGCGCGACGACACCGACTCGGCCGACGCGACGCCGCGCAGCATCGTGGCCGACCGCTCGTTCGACTGGGCCGACGACGCGCGCCCGCTGACCACCCTCGAGGACACCGTCGTGTACGAGGTGCACGTCAAGGGCTTCACGCAGACGCACCCCGACGTGCCGGAGGACATCCGCGGCACGTACGCCGGCCTCGCCCACCCCGCGGCGATCAAGCACCTCACCGATCTCGGCGTCACCGCCGTCGAACTGCTGCCGTCGCAGCAGTTCGTGCAGGACAGCCACCTCGACGAGAAGGGCCTCCGCAACTACTGGGGCTACAACACGATCGGCTTCTTCGCGCCGCACAACGAGTACGCCTCGGCGGCCGCCGGCACCGCGGGCGGCCAGGTGCAGGAGTTCAAGGAGATGGTCAAGGCCCTGCACGCCGCCGGCCTCGAGGTCTGGCTCGACGTCGTCTACAACCACACCGCCGAGGGCAACCACATGGGCCCGACGCTGTCGTTCAAGGGCATCGACAACGCCGCCTACTACCGCCTGGTCGAGGGCGACGAGGCGTCGTACTTCGACACGACGGGCACCGGCAACAGCCTCAACGTGTCGCACCCGGCCGCGCTCGGCCTGATCATGGACAGCCTGCGCTACTGGGTCACCGAGATGCACGTCGACGGGTTCCGCTTCGACCTCGCCACGACGCTGACCCGTCAGGGCGGCGAGGCGAGCGAGCACAGCGCCTTCCTGACGCTGATCCACCAGGACCCGGTGCTGCAGAGCGTCAAGATGATCGCCGAGCCGTGGGACACCGCCGGCTACCAGGTGGGCGGGTTCCCGGCCGACTGGTCGGAGTGGAACGGCAAGTTCCGCGACGACGTGCGCTCGTTCTGGGGCGGTGAGCCCGGCGTGCTCGCGACGTTCTCCGACCGTGTGCTCGGCAGCCCCGACGTCTACGAGGCCGACCGCCGGTCGCCGCTGTCGAGCGTCAACTTCATCACCGCGCACGACGGCTTCACGCTGCACGACCTCACCTCGTACGCCGAGAAGCACAACGAGGCCAACGGCGAGGACAACAACGACGGCGAGAGCGACAACAAGTCGTTCAACGGCGGCATCGAGGGCCCGACCGACGACGGCGCCGTGACCGAGTACCGCGAGCGCCAGCGCCGCAACCTGCTCGGCACGCTGCTGCTCAGCGCGGGTGTGCCGATGCTGCTCGGCGGCGACGAGCTCGGTCGCACGCAGGGCGGCAACAACAACGCCTACTGCCAGGACAACGAGATCTCGTGGTTCGACTGGTCGGCCGTCGACGAGTCGCTGCTGTCGTTCACGCGCGACCTGATCGCGCTGCGGAAGACGCAGCCGGCGCTCAAGCCCGACTGGTTCCGCTACGCGCCCGAGGTCGAGAGCGACGACCACGTGCAGGTGCGCCGCGCCGACGACCACTCGTTCGGTCAGCGCGACTGGGCCGAGGGCGAGAACAAGGCGATCACGTTCGTGTTGTCGCACCGTGACGCCGACACGTTCGCCCTGCTCGTCAACGGGTCCGAGGGTGTCGTCGAGTTCCAGGTGCCCGACGCACCCGGCGCCGAGTGGGAGCTGGCGAGCTCGAGCGATCCCGACCAGCAGGTCGAGGGCGCGGTGACCACGCTGCTCGTGCGGGACGCGAGCTTCACGCTGTTGCGGAGCCGCGCCTCCTAGGCTGCGGGCCGCCGCGGAACCCCGTTGCGGAAGATGGACCCGGTTCGACCGGGGTTCATCGTCCGCAACGGGGTTCTTCGCGTGGCGAGACGACGAGGAGGCGCGTCAGTCGGTCATCATGTCGCGGACCAGCGGGGCGACCTTCGTTCCGTACAGCTCGATGCTCTTGAGCATCGCGTCGTGCGGCAGAGTGCCCATGCTGTAGCGGAGGTCGAAGCGGGTCGCGCCGAGCAGCTTCAGGTTGCGGGCGATCTTCGTCGCGACGGTCTCGGGCGAGCCGACGTAGAGGGCGCCCTCGGGGGCGGCACTCGCGTCGTACTGCGCGCGGGAGTAGGGCGGCCAGCCGCGCTCGCGACCGAGCTGGTTGGTCTGCGCCTCCTGGTACGGGTAGAGGAGCTCGCGGGCCTCGTCGTCGGTCTCCGCGACGAAGCCGGGCGAGTGCATCGCGATCGGCTGCGCCGGCTTCTCGAACTGGTCGAGCGCGCGACGGTAGAGGTCGGCGTACGGCTCGAACTGCGCAGGCTGACCGCCGATGATCGCGAGGAAGAGCGGCAGACCGTAGTGCGCCGCGCGGATGACCGACTGGGGCGAACCGCCGACGCCGACCCAGGTCTTGATCGTGCCCGACTCGGGGCGCGGGTAGACCCACTGATCGGTGAGGGCTCCGCGCTTGGTGCCGCTCCAGGTGACGGGGGCGTCCTTCAGGAGCTCGGCGAAGAGCTGGATCTTCTCCTCGAACAGCACCTCGTAGTCGGCCAGGTCGAGACCGAAGAGCGGGAACGACTCGGTGAAGGAGCCACGCCCGAGGATGACCTCGGCACGACCGTTCGAGACGGCGTCGACCGTGGCGAAGCGCTCGTAGACACGGACCGGGTCGTCGGAGCTGAGCACGGTGACCGCCGAGCCGAGACGGATGCGCTCGGTGCGCGCCGCGATCGCCGAGAGCACGACCTCGGGGGCCGAGACGGCGAAGTCGACGCGGTGGTGCTCGCCGACGCCGATGAAGTCGAGGCCGACCTGGTCCGCGAGGACCGCCTGGTCGACGAGGTTGCGGATCGCCTGCGCGTGCGTGACGAGCGTGCCGTCGTGCTGTTCGGTGACGTCGCCGAAGGTGTCGAGTCCGAGCTCGATCTCGTGTGCCATGGGGGCTCCGTTTCTATGCGTTTGCATGGTACTGCACGGGGCTGGGTTGTGGGTGGGTGTTGCGGGTGCGGGGTGCGGGGTGCGTGCGGCGGGCGGGTGCGACGGGTGCGGGGTGCGGGGTGCGGCGGCGGCGGCGGAACCTCGTTCTGATCAACGCACCTCGTTATAGCGCGGTGCGTTGATCAGAACGAAGTTCTTTCGGCCGAACGCTTGACACCTCCGCGCTCACCTCCTAGGTTCATTAGTCAAGTAACGAACCAACCAGGAGGTGCTGTGCTCGACGACGGGACGCCGATCTTCCAGCAGCTGGCAGCCCAGATCGAGGACGACGTGCTCAACGGCACGTACGCCGAGGAGTCGCCAGTCGCGTCGACGAACGAGCTCGCCGCGTTCTACCGCATCAACCCGGCGACGGCAGGCAAGGCCGTCAACCTGCTCGTGGACCGCGGAATCCTCTACAAACGGCGCGGTATCGGCATGTTCGTCGCCTCGGGCGCTCGCGATCTGCTCGCCGCGGCCCGGCGCGAACGCTTCGCCGAGCAATATGTCCGCCCCCTGGTTCACGAGGCCACTGCCCTCGGCATCGACATTCCCACGCTCCAGCGCCTGATCGAACAGGAGAAGAATTCATGAGCACGATCGAGATCACCGGCCTGCACCGTTCGTACGGCTCGACGACCGCCTTGGAGGACGTCGATCTCGTCATCGACGAGGGCACCATCTGCGGCCTCCTCGGCCGCAACGGCGCCGGCAAGACAACGCTGATGTCGTTGATCGCGGGGCAGGAGCGCCCGTCGTCCGGTTCGGTTCGCGTCTTCGGCGCCGACCCCGTCGACAATGCGGCCACCCTCGCGCGGACTTCCTTCATCCGCGACGACCAGCGCTACCCGGACGGCTTTTCGCTCCGCCACGTGCTCGCGGTCGCTCCGTCGTTCCACCGCCGATGGAGCGCGCCCCTGGCCCGATCCCTCGCCGATGCGTTCGGCATACCCGAGAAGACACAGATCAAGAAGATGTCGCGCGGTCAGAAGTCCGCGATCGCGATCACGATCGGTCTGGCCTCGCGATCCGAGCTCACGGTCTTCGACGAGCCCTACCTCGGCCTCGACGCCACCGCGCGGCAGGTCTTCTACGACCGCCTGATCGCCGACTACTCGGAGCACCCTCGCACGATCGTCGTCTCGACGCACCTCATCGACGAGATGGAGCCGTTGCTCGAACGGGTGGTCGTGCTCGACCACGGGCGCGTCCGTCTCGATACCGATGTCGACGAGGCACGCGCCTCGGCCTATTCCGTGGCCGGTACGACCGCAGCCGTCGACGGCTTCACGCTCGGCCGCCGGGTGCTGTCCAGTCACGGCATCGGGGGCCTGAAGACGGTCACGCTCGACGGCCGTGTCGACGCGGGTGTCCGCGCCGAAGCTGCGAAGGCCGGTGTCGAGCTCTCCCGCGTCTCCTTGCAACAGGTCGTCGCCGCACTGGGGGCCGACGGCGCCCCCGCCTCCGCGTCCCCACCATCAGAACGCGGCGAATCCGATTCCCTGTCCACCCCGACGTCGGGAGCACGCTCATGAACCGCGCCATGGCCGTACTGCGCCTGCAGGCGAGTCGACGGATGGCCGCCTTCGGCGTCCCGCTCCTCACGCTCGGCATCGCGACCGTGGTGAGTTTCGTCATCCAGATCATCTTGTTGCGCAGCGGCGTCTACGAGAGTTCCGACGCCGCCGTCGGCCTGCGTGCCAACCCGGCTGTGGCGTATGCCTTGTCGGGGTATCTCGTCTCCTACGGCGTGCAGTCGACGGCGGGTGCGTTCCCGCTCGCATCGTCCTTCGGCACGACGCGTCGCGACTTCGCCCTCGGCACCACACTCATGCACGTCGTGCTCGCCGTCTTCGTGACGGCCGTGTTCACCGCGATGCTCGGCCTCGAGCTCGCGACCGGGCACTGGGGCGCGGGGTTCTACGTGTTCGACATCGACGTCCTGGGGGCGGGTGACGTCCTCACGCTGATTCCGGTCGTGTTCCTGGGCACGATGGTCGCTCTGGCGCTGGGCGGGTTGTTCGGGGCGGCGTGGCTGCGGTTCGGGTCACGAGGCCCCCTCGGGCTCAGCATCGCCGTCGTCGTCCTGATCGCCGTTCTCGCGCTGGTGCTCGAACCGTCCTTCGGTGCGATCGCCGAGGCCTTCCGAGTCTGGTGGCTCGCCGTCCTCGCCATGGGGCTCACCGTCGTCGCGATCGCGGGCATGACGGGGTTCTTGCGCCGCGCCTCCGTCCGATAGGGCCGCGCTCCGGCGCGCCTGCGGGGGCGCCGGTGCGTCGCGGGCCGCGGGCCTGTGGTGCTGGCGGTGGCGTTCGGCTGCGGAACCCCGTTCTGGCCAATGCACCTCGTTGTAACGCGGTGCATTGGCCAGAACGAGGTTCTTTCGGCCGAAACGAGGAGGCGCGGGTCGACCGGTCGAGAACACTGCCGCCACGCGGGCCTGTGGCGGCGCGGCTACTGGGCGGTGATCGCGATCGTGTCGTCGGTGCCGATGGTGATGGCGTAGCTGACCGTGAAGGGCACGTCCTCGTCGATCGCGTACTTGCGGCCGTCGAACAGGGACTGGGCGTTCATCGTGACATGCGCCGTGCCCTCGACCCCGGGCACGAGCCACTGACCCGGTGTCGTCGACGGCACGATCTGGACGACCGGCAGCTGCGGCATGGTCCAGGTCGGGTCGCTCAGCAGGCGGTCGTCGACCTGGCGGCCGAACGGGCAGCCGGCGGGGAAGAGCACCTTCTGTGTGATGCAGTCCTTCGTCAGCTGATCGTCGAGCTGGGTCTGGACCGTCTTCACGAACGAGGCCTTCGCCTGGGTCTCGACCTGCGCCTCCGTGGTCGCACCGACCGAGCCCGCGACGACCTGCACGGCCGGCGCGGTCAAGAACGTGCTGTCGTGCGTGATCGAGAACCGGGAGGGCGCGAGCACCGTGAACGCCGTCGCCACGCCGGCCTGCTCGGTCGTGACGGTCGTGCCGTCGGCGGTGAACCGGGGGTCGTGCTGCGGGGTGATCGAGACCGTCGCGGTCGGCGGCTGCAAGAACGTCCACGAGGAGAAGACACCGAAGTTCGACCGGGCACCGGTCACGACGAACTGCGACTCGATCGCGATGCCGTCGAGCGTGTATCCGAGCGTCACGGCGTGGGCCCCGCCCCCGATCGCCACGTCGCCCACCGTGTGGACATCGTCGAAGCCGCCCTTCGACGGGACCCGCAGCAGCGCGTCGCCGAGGCCGTCCCCGGGGGTGACGCCGGCCAGTTCGAGGGCGCTCGTCACGTCGCCGCGATCGACCGCTGACACGTAGCTCTTGGCGAAGCCGGAGGCACTGTAGATCGTCGCGTTCAGAGCGGCCACGGTGACCACGAATCCCACGACCACGAGCAGGACGGCTCCGCCCCAGATCGCGATCAGCGGCCACCAGGGCGAGACGCGCCTTCTCTCCCCCACAGGCGACGACATGTCCACATCCTAGGAGGCGCGGGTCACGATCCGCCGAGCGCCCACCCGCCCGCGGGTAGATTGGCTGTGCCCCGGGAGACGCCCGAGGCTCGGGTCGAGAGGTGCGCACTGCCGTGAGTGTGGGGTCGTCGTGAGCGTGCAGCTGTCAGCCGAACAGGCAGCGCTCTTCGACGCCATCGAGAACACACGCGAGCACATCTTCGTCACCGGGCGGGCCGGCACGGGCAAGTCCACCCTGCTGAACCACCTGTCCTGGAACACCTCGAAGCAGATCGTCATCTGCGCGCCCACGGGCGTCGCCGCGCTCAATGTCGGCGGGCAGACGATCCACTCGCTGTTCCGACTGTCGATCGGCCTCATCGCCGACCACGACATCGAGCAGAACGCCGAGCTGCGCAAGCTGCTCAACACGATCGACACCCTCGTCATCGACGAGGTCTCCATGGTCAACGCCGACCTGATGGACGCCATCGACCGATCGCTGCGTCAGGCCCGGCAGCGTCGGCACGAGCCGTTCGGCGGGGTGCAGGTCGTGCTGTTCGGCGACCCGTACCAACTGCCGCCGGTGCCGGGCGACGCCGAGGAGCGCGAGTACTTCCGCGACAACTACAAGTCGATGTGGTTCTTCGACGCGCACGTCTGGTCCGAGGCGACGCTGCGCATCTACGAGCTGGCGTTCATCCACCGGCAGAGCGACGGCGACTTCAAGGAGATGCTGAACGCCGTGCGGCACGGCCGGGTCACGGCCGAGATCGCGGGTGCGCTGAACGGGGCGGGTTCACGGCCCGTGCCGACAGACGGCGGCGCGATCACGCTGGCGACGCGCAACGACACCGTCACGCGCATCAACAAACTCGAGCTCGACCGTCTGCCCGGTCGCGTGCTGACGGCGCGAGCCGAGGTCAGCGGCGAATTCGGCGGCCGGTCGTATCCGGCGGACGACGCGCTCGAGCTCAAGCCGGGTGCCCGTGTCATGTTCTTGCGCAACGACAGCGACCAGCGCTGGGTCAACGGCTCGACCGGTGTCGTCACGAAGGTCCGTGACACGGTCTTCGTCGAGATCGACGACGAGGAGCACGAGGTGCAGCCCGCCGTGTGGGAGAAGTACAAATACTCGTACTCACCGTTGACCAAGCAGCTGCGCAAGGACGTCGTCGCGGAGTTCACGCAGTTCCCGCTCCGCCTCGCCTGGGCCGTCACGATCCACAAGTCGCAGGGCAAGACCTACGACCGTGCGATCGTCGACCTCGGCTCGCGCGTCTTCAGCGCCGGCCAGACCTACGTCGCCCTGAGCCGCATCACGTCGCTCGAGGGGCTGTACCTGTCGCGCCCCCTGCGGCCCGCCGACATCATCGTCGACCTCGACGTGCGCCGCTTCATGAGCCAGGCCACCCGGGTGCCGGCGATCCGCGCGGCGGCCGACGCCGCCGGCGCGTAGCGGCGGCGGTAGCGGCTACGCCGCGGCGGCGGCTGCCTTCGCGGAGCCGAGCTCGACGAAGACGCGCGTGCTGAACTCGTACGCGACCAGCGCCTCCGCGATGACGCGCTCGCGCTCGTCGTCGCTCCAGCCGACGGCGTCGAGCTCGCGGCGGTAGACGTCCTTGAACCGGCGCGGCTCGGCGATCTCGGCGTACAGGAAGAACCCGACGCCGTTCGTCTCGAAGCCGAACTCGCGCTGCATGATGCCGCGCAGGATCTGCCCGCCCGACAGGTCGCCGAGGCACCGCGTGTAGTGGTGCGCGACGAAGCCGCCGACCCAGCTGCCTGCCACGGAATGGATGCGATCGACGTACGCACGGGTCACGGGCAGCGGCTCGATCTGCTGCTCCCACCCGGCACCGAGCAGGAACTCGAGGTCGGTGCGGATGGCGGGGAGGCGCGTGAGAGCCGGAGACAGGAACCGCGCGGCCACGGGATCGTCGCGGTACGACTCGGCCACCGCCTCCATCGCCTCGTAGACGAAGAAGTGCTGGGCGAGCAGCTGCACGTAGTCGTCTCGCGTGCCGCGACCGGTCATCAGATCGGTGAGGAAGGCGCAGCCGTCGGGGGCCGGCGCGTCGCGCGACGCACGTTCGCGCAGCGCCTGCGAGAGGGGGATGACGACCGACACGTGTGCTCACCTCCGAGGTTAGGTGAGCCTAACTGTAGCGGCGCGACCCTGGTCGCACCAGGGTCGCGCCGCGACGAGATACATCGACCCGCGTCGGACGCGGGTGCCGAGGTCGACCAGTCAGGCCGTCAGGCCCGCGCGACCGCACGCCGGGGCCGGTCGGCACCGGCGGCGGTCAGCAACAGCAGGACACCCGCGATGAGGTGCGTGATGTTGTCGGCCAGGTTCAGCGCCAGGAAGTTCACGTCGGTGCCCATGACGAAGAAGCCCACGATGCCGAGCACCACGAACACGACGCCCACGAGCCCGTTGATCGACCGGGCCGATCCACCGCCGGAGAATCCGGCGATCAGCAGGCCGGCACCGATGACGATCCAGATGAGCGTGTGCGCCGGGTTCGTCCCCCACACCTCGAACAGCCGGTCGCCCGTCGTGTCGAAGAACGTGCCGGGGTTGTAGACGAAGAACCCACAGAACCCGAGCAGGACGAACACGACCCCGACCAGGATTCCGAGCTTCGAGTTCGCGGACTGCGTGAAGTGCGTGGTGGTGGGGGTACTCATGGGTCGGGATGCCTCCTGGTGGCGGACGAAGTTCACATCATTTCTACTCCAGTTAGGCTGATCACCCGTACTGGTAGATCCGCACCCCGCCCGTGTCGTAGACCTCGCGCACGCCCGGCGTGCTCGCGATGCCGCGCTCGAGACGCCCCAGCTCCTCCGCCGTGAACAACCCGTGCCCCTCGGCGTAGGTCGTCATGCTGTCGGAGAAGACGAGGTAGGCCGGGTCGTACGACGGGAGGCTGAAGATGAGCTCCTGGATGTCCGCCGTGTCGATCCCGCTGGGCTTGTAGGACAGCGCCGTCACGAGCGACGAGACGGACACCTGCCCGTCGATGAACTTCGGGTAGTCCTTGTCGAGGAGGAAGGGGAAGGTCGTGCCCGACAGGATGAGCGCGCTGCCCGGCTCGACGTTCTGGTCGATCCAGCGACCGGCCGTCACGTCGGAGGCGGTCGTCTGCAGGTCCCGCTCGGGCTGGTAGTACGTGCCGACGAACAGCGCCGCGACCAGGGTCACCGCGGTGACGGCGCCGAAGCTCCAGAGCCGTCGCCACGAGGTCGAGGCCGCCCTCTTCTCCGAGCGGGATCGCGATGTGAACAGCCACGCCACGCCCATCGCGAAGAAGGGCAGACCGAACAGGAACACCCGGAAGCGCCCCTCGCCGCCGTACGACTGCCCGGCGAGCGTGAGCACGGGGGCGACGGCCAGCCATCCCACCATCAGGGTGGTGCGGACGCGACGGTGCCAGAGCCTCCGGACGAATCCGGCGAGCGCGAGCAGCACGACGAGGGCGGTGAGCACGAGCACTCCACGGCTCTGCAGCTCGCCGGCCGCCGACGTCTTCTCGGCGATGGTCGGCGTGTAGGTCGCGTTGCTCACCGGGTCGAACGAGCTGAACAGCCCGAAGTGCGACTGCACGTAGTCGAGGTTGGGGGCGAGATAGGCCAGCGTGATGACACCGAGGCCGATCGCCACCCAGAAGGGCCTGAAGTAGCCCAGCGCGAAGAGCGGCAGCAGCGCGAGCACCGCGATGTACGGCGTCAGCTGGTGGCTCGCCACGATCACGAACTGCACGGCGAAGATCGACACGATGCCGATCAGGCGCAGTCGGCGAGCTGCGGGCGACACGACCGGCAGCACCGGCGCCTCCGTCAGCCACGTGCGCATCGCGCGCGGCTGCAGGGGTGTCGGCAGGACGCGTTGCAGCAGACGGGGCAGGCTGCGCTCGGGGTTCCACAGTGTCGTCAGCGCGATCAGCACGACGCCGAGATACAGCGTGTACGCGAAGGCCTGAGGGGCGTAGTAGTTCTGGCCGACCCAGTTCGACACGGTGAAGACGAGCGCGGCGATCCAGGCGAACGCGCCGTTCTTCGACACCGCGCGGGCGATCGCGAGCACGAGCAGAACGTCGACCAGCGCGAAGCCGACCTCGGCGTAGGCCGCGTAGCGCTCGGGGTCGGTGACGCCGATCACGTGACCGGAGAACGCGCTGAGCGAGAAGAACCCGGGCCAGCGGTTGTAGATGTCGATGGACGGGTCGACGCGGCCGGAGCTGTCGACCAACGCGGTGACCGCCATGTGCTTGTAGGCCCACGGCAGTCGCGGTGCCGACTCGACCAGGTTCGCCGAGCCGTACAGCATGACGGTCAGCACGGTGACGGAGGCCACCAACCGGGCGACGGGCGCACGCACACCGGGGCGGCGCGCACGGACGATGCCGGCGAGTGCGACGGCGAGAGTCAGCGCGAGCGCCACGTAGAACGTCGGCGGGAACGCCGTCAACAGCCCCCAGTTGCCGAGCGAGCTGGTGTCGGTCAGGGCGAGCGAGACGCCCCAGAGCACGACGGCGACGACGAGCGCGATCCACGCCCAGCGGCCGCGGCTGCGCCGGGACGTCCCGCCGTGAGACGTGACCGCGTGACGCGCGGGTCGCTCGCTCGACTCGACCACCGCACGGGCTCGAGGCAGCGCCATGACGCTGGCGGCCGCGACGATGAGCAGCACGATCGCGACCGGCTGCGGGTACCAGAGTTCGCTCCAGACCATCGCGAGGCCGATCAGGGCCGTGACGGTCGCGCTCGCGACGACGGTGAGCGCCAGTCGCGCAGCGGGTTCGAGGCGTGGCAGGTGGCGGACGAGAGCCCAGCCGGGCAGGAGCAGCCAGGCCGAGAGGCCGACGACGGCCTGGGCGGGGCCGCCGATCCGGAACACGATGAGGGTGGCCGCGATCAGCCCGAGTACCGCGACGCCGAGATCGAGCTGGCGGGGCGCGGTGCGTTCGGGCTGCGACGGCGGGGTCTGGACGATGTCGTCCAGCCCGGTCGTCGTCGACATCAGGTGCTCGGGGGCGAGGTGAGGGCCGAGGAGGCGGTGGTCGGGTCGGCGGATGCCGGATTCGGGGGGAAGACGGCGCTGGGTGAGGCGCCGACACGGGTCGCAGGACGAAGTGCGGGACGGGTAAGCAGGCTGGTGGTCAAGCAGCGCGCGGCATTCGGGTTTGCCATGTGCATAGGCGAAGCCTAGGTGGCGAGACACGTCCATTCGTACAACGATCACGTAACGATTTGCCCTGAGGTGTCGTGGCAGGATCATCGCATGACGACGACGCCCCTCCGCCTCGTGGTCGCCGTGGGGCGCGCCGACGAGGCCGGCTCCCGTGTGGCGACCGCGCTCCGCCGAGCCGGACACACCGTGACCCTGTCCCGGGAGGCCTCGTTCGACGAGCTCCTCGAGGCCACGCGTGCGTTGCTGGCATCCGATCCGGCGCCCGACGGGCTCGTGGTCGTCGGCGGAGACGGCATGGTCCACCTCGGCGTCAATCTCGTGGCGGGGACGCCGATCGCGCTGGGACTCGTGCCATCGGGCACCGGCAACGACATGGCCCGAGCCCTCGGACTGCCGCACGACGACGCCGAGGCGGCCACGCGCCTCCTCGTGTCCGCCCTCGATCGCGAACCGCGCGTCATCGACGCCGGTCGCGTCGAGACGAGCGAAGGAGGCGCGGTGTGGTTCGCCGGGACGGCCTCCGTCGGCTTCGACGCCGTCGTGAACGAGCGGGCCAACCGACTGCGCTGGCCCAAGGGCCCCCAGCGGTACACGGTCGCGCTGCTGATCGAGCTGATCCGGCTCAAGCACCTCTCGTACCGTCTCGTGCTCGACGGGGTCGAGCAGCGCGTGGCCGGCACCCTCGTCTCGATCGGCAACGGGACGTCGATCGGCGGCGGCATGCTGATCGCCCCCGACGCACGGCTCGACGACGGGCTGTTCGACGTGGTGGTCGTCGAGCGACTGACACGGCTGCAGTTCCTGCGGATCTTCCCGCGTGTGTACAAGGGGACGCATCTCGGCGACCACCGGGTGCACGTCCACCGGGCCGCCCGGGTGCACGTCGAGGCCGACGGGGTGGTGGGCTACGCCGACGGCGAGCGCGTGGGGGCACTGCCCGCCGATCTCGAGATCGTGCCCGGGGCGCTGCGGGTGTTCGCGGCGGCGGACTCGGCGGCTGCGTTGTCAGGCCCAGGGGATACGGTCGGCTCATGACACTCGACGAGAGCGGCCCCGCGGGCCTGGACGACATCGGCCTGACGACGATTCGCGGCGAGTCCACGACGTTCGGGGCGTTCCACGACAAGGTCGTGCTCGTGGTGAACGTCGCGTCGCGCTGCGGCCTCGCGCCGCAGTACGAGAAGCTCGAGCAGCTGCAGAAGACGTACGGCGAGCGGGGGTTCACCGTGCTGGGGTTCCCGAGCAACCAGTTCTTGCAAGAGCTCGGTACGGGCGAGGCCATCGAGGAGTACTGCTCGGCGACCTGGGGCGTGACCTTCCCGATGATGGAGAAGATCCGCGTCAACGGGCGGAACGAGCACCCGCTCTACACCGAGTTGAAGAAGACCCCCGACGCGGGCGGCAAGGCCGGCAAGGTCAAGTGGAACTTCGAGAAGTTCGTCGTGACGCCCGACGGGGCCGTGCACCGGTTCCGCCCGACGACCGAGCCGGACGCGCCCGAGATCGTGTCGGTGATCGAGGCGGCGCTGCCGGCGTAGCACTGCGGGGTGCTCTGGCGTCGCACCCCGTCGCGCCCCTCGATGCCGGTGACGCTTCAGGGGTGTGCATGTCGCATGTCACCACTAGCATGATGTGGGACACCTTCCCCGCCGACCAGGAGCGTCATGCCGATCCCCACGAGTCCCCCGGCCGCCGAGCGCCAGCTGCTGCGTGACACCGTCCGCAGCCGTATCCGCGACGCGATCATCGACGGCACGCTCGAGCCCGGGGAGCGCCTGCACGACGAAGAGCTGATCGCCTGGCTGCAGGTCTCCCGCACTCCGATCAGGGAGGCACTGGGCGACCTGGTCAGGGCCGGGCTGGTCGAGATGGCACCGAACCGCTACACCCGCGTCGCGCTACCGAAGCCCGAGGAGGCCATCGAAGCCGTGCAGACCCTCGGCGTTCTGTTCGGTGGAGCCGTCCGCCTCGCCGTTCCCCTGCTGCCGAACGCGGTCAAGTCGCAGATCCTGGCCGGCATCGACGTCTGCCTCACCGATCTCGACAACGAAGACGGCCCCGCGCTCAACGTCCACACCGTCGCGCTGTTCGCGACCTTCGTCGAGTTCTGCGGCAACCCGTCGCTGATCAAGGTCTGCACCGACGTCACGGACGGGCTCGCGTACAAGCTGCGGCTGCCGAACATCGTGCAGGTACTCGACTGGGGCGCGCTCGGCGGGCACTTCGTCGCGCTGCGCGAGGCGACGGTCACGGGCGACCCGATCGCGGCCGAGCTCGCGACCGAGGCGCTGCACTCGCTGCCGGGGATGCGCGCCGACGACTGACGCCGCTGCCGCCGCCGCGCACAGAACCTCGTTCTGGCCAATGAACCTCGATATAACGAGGTTCATTGGCCAGAACGAGGTTCTTCGGTCTACTGCTGACGGCCGAGAGCCGAGAACGCGGCGACGATGCCGACGAATCCGGCGACGGTGATGACCCAGATCAGGGTGATGAAGAACGCAGCCATGGCTGAAACCTTTCGAGCGAAGACGAGGGGGCTTCCATCTTCGCGCACGACGGCCGATAGCGTGTCGGGATGAGCCACGAGCAGCCTGTGACCGTCCGTGACGTGCAGCCCGGTGACGAGGCGGCCTGGCGCCTCCTCTATTCGGGATATCGCGCGTTCTACGCATTGCCCGACAACGACGTGGCCGTCGATACGACGTGGGGCTGGGTGTCGCGACGTGAGCACGGGCTGCGCGGCCTCGTCGCGGTCGATGCCGACGGAGTCGTCGTCGCCCTCGCCCACGTGCGGGTGTTCGCGCGGCCGTCGAGCGGCCGCATGGGCCTCTACCTCGACGACCTGTTCACGGACCCCGACCGTCGCGGTCGCGGGGCCGCTCGCGCTCTGCTCGAACACATCGCCGTGCTCGCCGGCGACGAGGGGGTGAACGTCGTCCGTTGGATCACCGCTCGCGACAACGCGCCTGCCCGGCGGGTCTACGACACGCACGCGACGCTCACGCCGTTCGTCACGTACGACATGGCGCCGCGGAGCGGATGAGACTCCCGCTCGACCTCGGCGACGGGGCGTCGCTCACGCTGAACGGATCGGTCGGGTAACTCGCTCGGGACCATGCCCGACGCACTGCTCAGGCGGGCCGCACGGGTCAGGCGGGCTGGCCGCCGGGCTTCTCGCCGCGGGTCTGCGCGACCATCTCGCGCCAACCGGCGAGATACGGTTCGATGTCGCGGATGGCGGTCAGCGTGACGTCGTCGAGCGCGATGTTCCGGGCCTCGACCACGACCGAGGTGTCGTGCCAGGAGCCGGCCGCCCAGGACACGTCACCGGCGTGCCAGACCTCGAAGACGACGGGTACACCATCGATGATGCCGTCGGCGATCTCGTCGGGCGACGGGGTGTCGGCCCGGTCGAGGTAGTCGGCCACGTCGCGGGCCTCATCGGCGTCGGCGTACCAGCGAAGGGTCGCGACGCCGGCTCGCGGATCGTCGTCGCCGATGCGCACGAGCACGCTCGGCTCGTCGTCGGCCGAGTCGTGTCGACCGTGCAGCAGCGACCGGGCGCCTTCGTTATGGGCCCACTCCGAGATCATCACCGGGCCGGTCCAGCCCGCGACGCCGAGGGGCGGGTCGACGGCCGCAGCGAGCCGGATCTTGTCGTCTTGTTCGCCGATGAGTTGCCAGAACTCCGCGGGCGGCACGTATCCGGAGAAGTCCATGACTCATGGTGACCCCACCGGGACACGGCGTCCAGTGCCAGAACGATTGAACTCGCTGTCAGTTCGCCGTACCCGCCGCCGCACCGGTCAGCGCGATGAACCCGCTCAGGAGCTCGAGCCCCGCGATCGATGTGGGCAGCCCGGTCGCCAGTGCCGGGGAGTGCACGAGGTACGCGGCCCACTGCGCGCGCGACAAGGCCACGTTCAAGCGGTTCGGCATGAGCAGGAACTCGACACCGCGAGGGAGGTCCGCGGCGGACGATGCGGCGAGCGAGACGATCGCGACCACCGCCTCCTGCCCTTGGAAGAGATCGACCGTGCCGACCGGGGTGCCGGTGAAGCCCGCGGCGTCGAGTCGCTCTCGGAGCAGGACCGTCTGGGCGTTGTACGGGGCGACCACGATGACGTCGCTGTCGAGCAGCGGCCGGGTCTCGCCGCGGTCGGTCCACGATCGGCCGATGATCGACCGGGTCAGCTCGACGACCCGCTCGGCCTCGACCTCGGACGACGTCGTGTCACCGGCGTGCTCGACGGGCACGACGTGCAGGCCGGGCTCGATCCCGACGAGCAGGCGCTCGTCGGATGCCCGCGACTGCAGCGCACCCGCGTACGACAGGCGCGAGACGGGCTCGCACAGGGCCGGATGCATGCGCCAGGTCCGGGCGAGGAAGTACCCGAACTCCGACGGCAGGACGTCGTGCCCGTCGGCCAGCCAGCCGAGCGCCGACTCGTCGACGGGCTCGGGATGCGAGCCCTGGCTCACCTGCGGCAGCTGTTGGGGGTCGCCGAGCAGCAGCAGGCGTTCGGCGGCGACCGACGACGCGATGGTCGATGCGAGCGAGAACTGGCCCGCCTCGTCGACGACGAGCAGGTCGAGGGACCGGCGCGCGATCCGGTCGCCGTTCGCGAAGCCCCAGGCGGTCGCGCCGAACACGACACCGGCGGGTTGCCCGACGAAGGAGGCGACGTCACCCGTCGCGAGGGCACGCCAGCTCGCCGCCTCGAGCGCGTCGGCCGAGGCACCGCTCTTCGGCACCTTGCCGACACGATCGGCCGGGACACCGGCGGTGACCACCGCGTCGAGCACGTTCTCGACGACCGCGTGCGACTGACCGACCACACCGACCGACCAGCCGTGCTCGGCCACGAGCCTCGCGATGACGTGGGAGCCGAGATATGTCTTGCCCGTGCCGGGCGGACCCTGCACGGCGAGGTAGGAGCGGTCGAGGTCGAGTAAGGAGTCGGTGACCGCCGTGACCGTGTCGCCGTCGACGACCGGAGCGAGCCGGGCGCCCGAGCGGCTGCGCGGCGGTCGACGTCGGAGCAGGTCGAGGGCCGCGTCGGCCGGGAGCTCGGGCAGCGAGTCGAGGATGCGCTGCCCCCACTCGGCGATCGCCTCGGGCTGCGGTGACGCCCGGGGTGGTGCGGCCGGGGTCAGGGCCGTCGGCGTCGCCGCGTACGTGTCGTCTCCGGTGGCGGCACGTTCGAGCAGCAGCACGTCGACGCCGTCGTCATCGCCTCCGACCTCGAGGATGCTCGTCTTGGCCGTCGCCCCCCGCAGACCGAGACCGGGTGACGGCACGGCATCGGGGGACGGCTCGTCGTAGACGGCGTAGGGCGATGCGCCGATCGCGAGCCGACTGCCGGGGGCGAGTCGGCCGCGCAGCAGCACCTCGCGGCTGAACGCGCGAGCCCGGGGCAGCTTCGACCACTCGCGCTCGACCTGGGCCTGCTCGACCACGAAGACGTCGCGCACGTCGGCCCAGTCGTCGATCGGCGAGCGCAGACGGTCGAAGTGGTCTTGCCAGAACGTCTTGGCCTCGCGCCGGTGGTAGTCGATGGCCGAGGCGGCGAGCGCCACGGCCGTCTGATCGGCATCGCGCACGAGTGGATGGACGTCCCCGAGGTATCCGAGCAAACCGGTCACGACCGGGTGCGGCTCGCGCAGGACGCGCTCGTCGAGCTGCGCCGCCACCGCATCGGCGGCGTCGGCGGCCCGATCATCGACGTCGAGACCGGCCAACCCGCCCTCGTGACGACGGCCCTGCTCGTCTCGGTGGTCGGCGTCGAGGCCGAGCAGCCAGTCGCGCAGCTTCAGGGTGGACCGGCAGTCGTAGGCGTTGTAGTCGCGGACCTCGTCGAGCATGCGCTGGCCCTCGACGGTGTCGCCCGACGCCGCCACCGCTCGGGCGTCGACGTAGGCGGAGATGCTGTCGGCCGCGTTCGTCACGTCCCCGTCGCGCAGCTCGTCACCCATGTAGAGCGGTTCGAGCTTCTTCAACGAGTAGCTGCGCGACCCGACGACCAGCGCCTGACGGACGACGGGATACAGGTCGATCAGGACGCCGTCCCGCAGCAGGTCGTCGACTTCGTCTTCGCCCACGCCGTGCCGAGCGGCGAGGGAGAGCAGGTGCGTGCGCTCGTACGCGGCGTAGTGGTAGACGTGCATGCGCGGATGCGCTGCACGCCGCTCGGCCAGATAGTCGAGGAACTCCACGAGCGCCTGGCGTTCGCCGGCGAAGTCGTGGGCCCAGAACGACCGGAATGTCCCGTCGGACTCGACCAGCCCGAACAGGTAGTCGAGCCCCCACTCGTGCCCGTCGCCCTCGGTGTAGAGCGGATCGCCCTCGAAGTCGAAGAAGATGTCGCCGTCGTCGGGCGCCGGGATCGCCCGGAGCGCGCTCGCGTCGTGCACCTCGACGGCGGGCAGCCCCGGGCGGCTGTCGAGCTGGACCCGTGCCTGGCCGCGGAGGCGGGCAAGCGTCGCGGCGCCGACACCGGGGACGGGACCCGTCGACGACGCGAGCTGGTCGATGGACCGGATGCCGGCCGTGTTCAGGCGGCTGCGCTGGTCGAGGCGCATGCCGGCGACGAGCACCAGGTCGCGGTGCTCGTCGACCTGTGCCGAACAGGCGGCGCACCGCCCGCAGGCCGTGAAGCGCGGATCGCCCCATTCGACCGCCGCGTCGGCGTGCAGCCGCTCGTCGAGCACCGAACGCAGTCGCTCGTGCTGCACGCGGTACACCGGAGAGATGGTCGCGAGCTCATGCGTGCTGCGGCTGCCGTCGCCGAGCACGAGATGCACCTGCTCGCCCACGTCGATGCCGCCGAGCGCCGTGATCTGGTCGGCGTAGGCGGCGAGCTGCAACAGTGCGGGGATCTTGGCGTGGCGGGCCAGCTTGGTGTCGTAGACCTCGTACGCGCCCGCGTCGTTCTTGACCAGGAAGTCGGAGAAGCCGATGAACGACCCGTCGAAGAACGTCGCCTGGTAGAGCACGTCGACACCCGCCCGCATCGCGTCCTCGGCCGCCCGAGCAGCCGCCGCGTAATCGGCCCGGTCGGGGCGGTCGAACTCGACCACGACGTACCGTTCGCGCAGAGTGTCGAGATAGCGGAGCTCGTGCGCGTCGCCCAGTCGGGCGGTTCGTTCGAGCATCGCGTCGGCGGGGTCGTCGACGACGGGGATGCGGCCCAGCTTCGCGTCGAGCCGGCGCACGAACGCCCATTCGCACGCCGCCCAGGTCGTGAGGTCGGAGGGGCTCGAGACGACCCGGTCTCCGTCGACGTACATGCAGCCCCCTCGTGGTGTCGGAGCCCGATCGGCTCGTGGCACGACTCTAGGGTGAGCCGCCGACACGGGGTCGCCCGTCCGCGCGGCCTGTGCACGGTCGCGGCTCGGTGCGGCAGTGTGGACGGGATGAAGACGCGAATCGCCGTGCCCGTGCTGCTGGCCGTCGTGACCCTGGGGCTGACCGCGTGCGTCCCCGGGTACGACGCCGCGCCTCCTCGGCATCCGGTCTCGGGAACCGTCGACGAGACCGCGAGCCCCACGACGGGGACAGGCGACGTGCTCACCGAGGACGCGACGTTCGGCGCCCTGGAGCGCCGATTCGGAGCGCGGCTCGGCGTCGTCGCGATCGACACCGGCACGGGCGACCGCGTCGCGTACCGCGCGGACGAGCGATTCGCCTTCGCGTCCACGCACAAGGCCCTGAGTGCGGCGGCCGTCCTCGATGCCACCACGGACGCCGAGCTCGACGAGACCATCACGTGGAGTCAGAGCGATGTGGTCAGCAACTCCCCGGTCACGTCGCAGCACGTCTCCACCGGGCTGCCGCTCCGCACCGTCGTGGCGGCGGCCGTGCAACAGAGCGACAACACGGCGGCGAACCTGATGTTCGAGCGCATCGGCGGCCCGGCCGGGCTCACGGCCTTCGTGGCGTCGAAGGGCGACCACGTGACCCGGTCCGACCGTCTCGAGACGTCCCTCAACGACGCCACGCCGGGCGACGACCGCGACACGAGCACCCCCGCGGCGATGGCACGCGACCTGCGCCTCCTGGCCGTCGACGACGGGCTCTCGGCCGACGATCGCGCCACCCTCGTCGACTGGCTGCGAGGGAGCCAGACGGGGTCGACGCTCGTCGCCGCGGGGCTCCCGGCGGGCTGGACGACGGGTGACAAGTCGGGAGGCGGCGGCTACGGCACCCGCAACGACATCGCGGTCGCCTGGCCGGACGACGGTGGCGCTCCCCTCGTCTTCGCCGTGCTCTCCGACCGGCGCGAGCTCGGGGCGGGCGCGCCCACCGACGACGCCCTCGTCGCCGAGGCGGCCCGCGCCGCGTTCGACGCGCTCCGCCCCGCGGCCGATCGGTGAACCCGGACACGACCGCGCCCACGCCGGACGACGAGGAGGCGCGGCTGCTGATCGCCGCGCTCGTCACCATCTGCGCGGAGGAGCGAGCCCTGCCCGTGATCCGCGGCGGGCTCGCGTCGCGACTCGTCGACGGCGGACTGTCGCCCGTCCGCGTGGCGGCCCGGTTGGGGGTGCGGCGTGTCATCGTGCGGTCCTGGCTGCGTGCCTGGACCGAGTCGACCGAGGAGTCGCGGGAGGCGGCGGGCGAGTTCGCTCCCGCGTTCACGTCGGCGGACGAGCTGGAGGTGTTGACGTCGCTGAAGGGGAGGAGCGTCACGCTGAGGCGCGAACGGGGCGAGTTCGCGCGCGCCGCCGTCGAGGCCGGGGTCGCGGTGGAGGTGCTCGCCGATGCGGTGGGTCGGACGCCGGCGGCGGTGCGGGTGTGGTTGCGCTGAGGGTGTCGGTGCCGCGGTGGGCGGTGTCGTGGGGCGCCGTTCGGGAGCGGGTCGGCGGAACGGCAGACGATGGCCACCTGGATGTCACCGGCAGGCCCTAGCATCGCGGCATGAGCGATGACTTCGACGGCGAGACCGTGGGCGAGACCGACGACGTGACGACGGCCACCGAGAGCGATGCGACCTGGACGGACGCGGCCCGCGGGCGGCTCCGTCGCGCCGCCGACGACCTGCTGGCAGCCATCGAGGCGCAGACGTCGGCGTTGCTGGTCGCCGACTCCGAGACGGGGTTCGAGGTGCTCGATCTGGCCGGCGACGAGGTCGACCGGGCGGCGTCGGCGTTCTCCGACGCACAGTTCGCGCTGAGCGACGAGTTCTTCTCCCTGGCCGAGGTCACCGCCACCGACGATGACGACGACGACTCCGCCTCGGACGACCTCGCCGACGACGACTCCGCCGCGACCGCCGAGGTGGTGAGCGTGCTGCAGCGCGCCGACTTCGCCGTGACCGACGTCGAGGCCGTGTTGCGCGCCGGGCGCGAGGCCTATGCGATCACGTGGGCGGCCGACCAGGACGACTCCGACGAGGGTGACGACGGGCACGGGGATGCGCACGACCACGAGCACGGGCACGACGCGGCCGAGGTCGAGCGGGCCGAACTCGTGGGCGAGCCGACGGACCTCGGCTCGGCGCTGTACGAGATCGCGCACGCCCACGGCTGGGCGGCACTCGACGCGCTCGACGGACTCGAGCCGCTCGGCGGCATCGTCGAGGTCATCGAGCCCGACGAGGCGATCGAGCTGCCCACCGACCTCGACGAGTTCGACGACGAAGACGACGACATCGACGCCCCGAACGAGCTGTTCTCGGTCGACGGACGCGTGTTGTACACGCAGTTCGACATCTACGGGGATTGACCGCCTGCGGCGGCGGGGGTGGCGGGGCGGGGTTGGCGCTGCTGCCGGCGCCTCCTGTGGCGTTTGTGGCATCCTGTCGTGTTCGTGCGCGACAGGACGCCGCGAACGCGACACGACCCTCGTCGGCAGACCGGCCGCGGCGGTAGCGTCACGGCATGGAGATCCTCGAACCCGCACGCATCGCCGACGAGCTCGAGCGTGTCCGCGACCACTGGCACCCGCGCGTGGTCGGGCGGGTCAACGACCAGTACGTCAAGGTCGCCAAACTGCTCGGCGAGCTGGTGTGGCACGACCATGCCGACGAGGACGAGATGTTCCTCGTGGTCTACGGCCGGTTGCGCATCCAGCTCGAAGGCGACCGCGAGGTCGTGCTCGAGCCCGGGCAGTTCTTCGTGGTGCCCCGCGGCGTGCAGCACAATCCGATCGCCGACGAGGAGGTCGGCATCGTCCTGATCGAGACCGTCACGACCGCTCACACGGGTTCGGTGCAGACCGAGCGGACCGTGCCCATCGACGAACAGCTCTGAGCGTCGCCGCGCTGCTGCACGTCCTGCCGTGTGGCGTTTGCGGCATGCTGTCGCGCCTGAACAGCACACGACGCCGCGAACGCGACAGGACCCGGCAGGGACGGGACTGTCTCGCGGGCGCACCCCGTGCCTCCTGCGGCCCGGCCCCGGTCCCGGCTCAGGCCCGGCAAGATGCGACCGTTTCGCACTGTGCGACCGTTTCGAGCCGCCGTGAGCGGCGTGTCGGACCGAAACGGTCGCACATTGCGAAGGGGGCGGGTCGGGCGCGGGGCGGGTCAGAGGCGCGCGACGTGCGCGTCGACGAGCTCGAACGCGCGGCGTTGCACCTCGTAGGAGTCGCGCCAGCCCGAGCGGGGCAGGGCGAGCGCGTGGTCGGCCTCCGGGATCGTCTCGACCCGCGCCTCCGGAGCGGTCAGCAGGTCGGGCCGCCAGAGCGGATCGGCCCCGCCCCCGAGGGCGAGATGAGCCGAGGAGGCGCGCGACAGCGCATCGCGGATGCCCGGTTCGACGAGCACGGGCGTCAACCAGACCCCGGGCACGTCGTGGGCGACGGCCCAGGGCAGGGCCCACGATCCGAAGGACTTGGCGACCACGAGTCGGCGTGAGGCGGGCGGCGCCGACGCGAAGGCGGCCTCGAGCGCGTGCTCGACGAATTCGCGCTGCTGCGCCACGGCCTGGTCGGGGTCGGGTGCCTGGTCGAGGTCGGCGGGGATGGTCCAGCTGACCGGCTCGACGTGCCAACCGCGCTCGGCGAGCAGCCGGCCGCACCAGGAGAGCAGCGGGGCCTGCACGGTGTAGCCCGTCCCCGGCAGCAGGACGGCGACGGGGCGCGCGGCCTGCGCGGTGTCCGCCTCGCGGGTCGTCCGTGTCGTTCGTGCGTTCAGTGTCGTCCGTGTGCTCATGAGACCCCCTCGTCCATTCTGCGACACCGGCTCGAACACCGTCAGGAGGCGCGACCCGGCGATGACAGAGGCCCCCGTTAGCATCGGACCATGGCTGAACTGCACCGCGCTGAGCTCACTCCGTCGAAGTTCGATCTGATCGCCGCCTGGGCCCCCGACCAGCCATGGTTCGCCGGCGAGGCCGATGCCGAGATCGATCGGGTCGGGGCGTTCCGGTTCGACGATCCGGCGGGCGAGGTGGGCGTCGAGACGATGCTCGTGCGCTTCGGCGACGGCCCTCTGCTGCAGATCCCGCTGACGTATCGCGACGCCCCTCTCGATGGCGGCGACCCGTGGCTGATCGGCACGATGCAGCACTCGGTGCTCGGCAAGCGCTGGTGCTACGACGGCACGGGCGATCCCGTGTATCTCGCCGTGGTCGGCGACACGGCGCGCACCGGAGGCGGCCAGGCCGAGGAGTGGATCAATGCCGGCGACGGCAGCCGCGAGCTGCGCGAGCCGACGGTCGTCGTCGTGGGCAGCGGGGGCTCCGACCGGGCCGATGCCGCCTCAGCAGGTGCGGTCTCGACCGGTGGCGCCGGTGCCACCGCCGCGCCGGTCTCGACCCGGCAAGAATCCGACGCGACCGTCGCCGACGCGGGCGAGCAGACGGTCGTCGTCGCGCGTCACATCGGCTCCGAGGGGCCCGATAGCCACCGCCTCCGCGATCTCGCCGGAGCCGACCCGTCGGCTCGAACCGACGTCGTGACCGCGACCTGGGGTACGACGGAGGCCCCGCACACCCTCGCCTTGGTGCTCAGCCGCTGAGTTCTCTCGCCGTGCGCCGGTGACGCGACCCGTGCCTCCTCGGCTGTGAAGGGTCGAGCACCGGCGGCGTCGCCGACGGGGAATCGGTCAGCGGCGACCGAGGCGGCGCTCGCCGCTTCCGCCGAGCGAGTACGCGAGTCCGTAGTGCTCGAAGACGGCCGGTTCGCGCGAGGCCTCGAGTTCGCCGTCGGTCTCGATCGACGGGGCGTCCTTGATCAGCTTCTTGCCGAAGGAGACCTTGAGGTGCTTCGGAGCGACGGTCGCTCCGTCGAGCGGCACGAAGGCGAGTCGCGAGCGACCGAGCAGACCGAGTGCGACGGTCGCGAACGACGGCAGGTCGGACGTCGTGTCGAAGTAGATGCTCTCGAGCGTGCCGACCTTGTCGTTGTCGGGGTCGACCACGGCCAGGCCGATCCAGTCGCGGATGTTCTCGGGCTCGAACATGGGGCTGTCCCTCTCGTCAGCTGGTGCGGCGAGCCTCGTGCCCGGGCCGCGGCGACGCCAGGGCGCCGCTGGGGTGGACGGTAGTCCCTGGGGGAGGCGCGTGGCCGGGTCCGAGAGGCGGGGGGAGCAGTGTCGTGCGGCGGGGCGGGGCGGGGCGGGGCGGGGCGTGCGACCGGGGACCGGTTGGGCCTCGTGCGGGTGACGCGGGTAGCGTCGAGCCTCCGCCGACGAATGGACCCCCCTTGGCCTCCCTGCTCCGCCGCCTCGCCCCGCTGCTGATCCCGATCATCATCCGCCAGTTCCGCAACCGTCGGGGCGGAGGAACCCCCGGGGCCGGCACCGGCGGCCCGCGCTAGCCGCACCCCTCGCCGCGTCAGCGGCCTGCGCCGCGTGGGCGGCCGGCAAAATGCGACTGTTTCGGAATGTGCGACCGTCCTGACCACGTCGTTGCGGCGTGTCGAGGCGACATGGTCGCAAATTGCGAAGGAGGACAGCGGCGGCAGCGAAGGAGGCGCGCCTACCGCCGGTCGTCGACCGCGCGCAGCGAGCCGGTCGGCGTCGTCACCGTGCGAACGGTCTGCACCGACGACGTGACGACCTGCAGCCCCGACGTGATCGTCTGCAGCGAGGACGTCGACAACGTCTCCTGGCCGTGACCGTGCGCCGGGAACCCGCGCCGGGCGAGCACGGCGACGACGAGGCTCGCCGCCACGACGACGGCGGCCGCGAACGGGAGTGCGCCGAGCCCGCTGACGCCGAACACCTGGGCTCCGGCGGCGGCACCCGCCGCGATGCCGATGTTGGAGGCGCCGTTGACGAGGGCTCCCGCGATGTCGGGGCTGACGCCTCCGGTGCGGATCGCGGCGGCCATGAACAGGGTGCCCGTGGTGCCGTTCGCGGCCATCCAGACGCCGGCGACCACGAACGTGCCGACGAGCGAGCCGTGCACGAACGGCAGGGCGGCGAGCGCCAGCGCCATCGCACCGATCGCCGCGATCAACGTCTGCCGCGGAGCCCGGTCGACGAACGCCCCCGCGACGAGCAGCCCGACGATGCCGGTGCCGCCGAGTACGAGCAGCGCGCCGCCCACGGCGGCTCCGTCGAGCCCCGCGCCGACCAGGTACGGGCCGATGTAGGTGTAGACGACGTAGTGCCCCGCGAACAGCAGCAGATCGGCGACGATGACCGACACGAGACCGGTGCGGGCCCACGACCGCGGCGACCCGATGTGCGGACTCGACTCGCCCCGCACCGCCGGCAGGAACACCACGGCCACGAGCGCCAGCACCGCCGCGCAGGCGGCCACGGCACCGACGGCGAGACGCCAGCCGAGCTGATCGCCGACCGTCGTCGCGACGGGCACGCCGATGACGAAGCCCAACGAGCTGCCCGAGTACACGAACGCGATCGCCCGGCCGGCGAGCCGAGGAGGCACGATCTTCGTCGCATAGGCCGAGGCCACGGAGAAGAACAGCGCGTGGGTGATGCCGCCGATCACGCGCCCGACGCAGACCACGGCGAAGCTCGGGGCGAGCGCGACGATCAGGTTCGACACCGCGTAGCCGCTGAGGGTCGCCACGAGCACGGCCCGCCGCGGGAACCGCGAGGTCGCCCAGGTCAGCGGCAGCGCGAGGATCGCCACCGCGAGGGCGTAGACGGTGACGACGATGCCCATCTGCGACTCGGCGACGCCGAGGTCGGTGCTCATCGAGCTGAGCAGACCGACCGGCATCAGCTCGGTCGTGATGGCGAAGAAGGTCGACAGGCACAGGACGGCGATGCCGATGACGGCGGGCGCGCCGACGGTGTGCGGCTGGTGGGTCTGCTGGGGACGCAGGATCGTGCTGGTCACGGATATACCTCCGAGACACGACGCAGGCACGCGACCGTCGGTCGCGCGGGCACCACGATCGTTCGAGTCGATCGGCGGTGCGCACTCGTCGTGGCTCAACTGCGGGCGGGCGGGTGGGGGTGTTCACCACTCCACGACGAGGGCGTGCTCAAAAGTCTGACATATGCCCCCGGGTGCTCCGCAAGGGCCACGCCTGGGTAATTCTCCTGAGTCGGCGAGAGCGCGCAGGGCGACGCGACCCCGTCAACGACCGCAGGAGGCGCTGGTCACGTGACCAGTGCCTCCTGCGGTTCGAAACGGAGCGGCTCAGTTCTCGAGCGCGGCGTCCAGCGTGATGTCGACACCCGTGAGCGCCTTGCTGACGGGGCAGGTGTTCTTGGCGTCGGTCGCGGCCGCGGCGAAGGCGGCCTCGTCGATGCCACTGACCTCGCCGCGGACGGTGAGGTGGATGCCGGTGAGCTTGAACCCGCCGGCCGAGTCCGGGCCGAGCGAGACGTCGGCCTTGACGTCGAGTGCCTCGACGGTGCCGCCGGCGGCACCGAGCACGGCCGAGAACTGCATCGCGTAGCAGGCCGAGTGGGCGGCGGCGAGGAGCTCCTCGGGGCTGGTCGAGCCGTTGGCGTCGTCGGCGGCACGCTTCGGGAACGACACGTCGTACGTGCCGATCTTCGAGCTGGAGAGTTCGACCTGGCCTTCGCCGGTCTCGAGGCTGCCGTTCCAAGCGGTGCGGGCGGTGCGAGTGGGCATGATGCCTTCTTTCGTGTGGGGATGGGAGGGGGTTGGGGAGGAGGCGCGAGGCCTGAGATCAGGAGGAGCTGCGACCGTGCTCGCCTCGGACATGCTCGGCGAGACCGGCGACCTCGTCGCGGAGGGCCGCGATCGAGTCGAGGTCGAGACCGGTCGCGAGGCAGACCTGGGCGGGGATGCCGGCGGCCTGCGCGCGCATGGCGTCGCCCGCGGGCGTCAGCGAGACGACGACCGTGCGCTCGTCGGCTGCGGAGCGCGCCCGCGTGACGAGGCCGGACTGCTCGAGCCGGCGCAACAACGGCGAGAGCGTACCCGAGTCGAGCTGCAACCGGCGGCCGAGGTCGGAGACGCGCTGCGCGTCGTCCTGCCACAGGGCGAGCAGCACGAGGTACTGCGGGTAGGTGACCCCGAGCGGCTCGAGCAGCTCGCGGTAGCGAGCCGTGATCGCCCGCGACGCCGAGTACAGCGCGAAGCAGATCTGCTCGTCGAGCAGCGGTGCGCTGGGGGTCGTGGCGGTGGACATGCCCCGACCGTAGCACGATTGTGCGCAACTCGGTTGCGCACAACCTAATTTGAAGCGCAGGAGGCGCGGGTCGGGTGAAAACGACAACCGACATCGATTGCGGCGAGATCCGGGCGATCGGCCCCTCGCGACGGTCGTAGCTGCGACGATCGATCCCATGACCGCCGAGCACACCCACGACCACGACCTGCACGCCGTGAACCGGCGGCGCCTCGCGATCGCGTTCGGCATCACGGCGACGATCCTGGTGGCCGAGATCGTCGGAGCCGTCGTCACGGGCAGCCTCGCCCTGCTCGTCGACGCCGGCCACATGCTCACCGACGCCGGCGGCCTGCTCGTCGCGCTGATCGCCTCCACGCTCGCCCTGCGCCCGGCGACCTCCCGTCGCACCTGGGGCTTCGCCCGCGCCGAGGTCCTGGCCGCCACGGCGCAGGCGGCCGTGCTGCTCGCCGTCGGCCTGTTCGTGCTCGTCGAGGGCGTGCAGCGGCTGTTCGCCCCGCCCGAGATCGCGTCGGGCAGCCTGCTCGTCTTCGGCATCATCGGACTGCTCGGCAACGTCGCCTCCATCGCCGTGTTGGCATCCGGTCGCAACGCGAACCTGAACCTGCGCGCCGCCTTCCTCGAGGTGGTGAACGACGCGCTCGGCTCCGTGGCCGTGATCGTGGCGGCCGTCGTGATCGCCGTCACCGGATGGGGTGGAGCCGACGCCGTCGCCGCCCTCGTGATCGGCGTGCTGATCGTGCCTCGTGCGTTCCGCCTCCTGAAGGAGGCCATCGACGTGCTGCTCGAATCGACTCCCGCCGGGCTCGACCTCGACGCCGTCACGGCGCACCTGAAGGAGATCGAGCACGTGCGCGAGGTGCACGACCTGCACGCGTCCCAGATCGCGACCGGGCTGCCCGTGCTGACCGCGCACGTGATCGTCGACGCCGAGTGCTTCACCGACGGGCACACGCCGCGCATCCTCGACGAACTGCAGCAGTGCGTCGCCGAGCACTTCGACCTCAGCGTCGAGCACTCGACGTTCCAGCTCGAGCCCGACACGCACCGCGACCACGAGCACGTCCCGCACCGGTAGCGGCGCCGCCGGAACCTCGTTCTGATCAACGCACCTCGCTACAACGAGGTGCGTTGATCAGAACGAGGTTCGCCAGCCGCGGGCCCGAGGAGGCGCGGCGTGCGTCCGCGACGCCGGCCCGGCACCCGACGCAGAGACTTGAGCGCACCCCGCTCAACTTTCTCGCGCGACCGGGAATGCCGCGACGACCCGCGCGTTAACTTGAGTCACAGGCACTCAAGTTCCCAGGAGGTCCTCTTGCCCGAATCCTTCGGCTCCGGCGACAACGGCTCGTTCGACGAGTTCCTCGCCCGCCTCATGAACGGCGCCCAGTCGGGTGCGTTCGGCCGCCCGGTCGACATCTCGCGACTGCTCTCGCGCGGCGCCCACTCGGTCGTCACCCGCGCCGGCGAGCTCGCGACGTCCCACGGGCACGACGCGGTCGACGCCCTGCACATCCTGCGCGTCCTGATCGACGACTCCCCCGCGGTCGACGTGCTCCGCTTCGCCGGAGCCGACCACGACACCCTCGCGCAGGCCGTGGAATCCCGTCTGCCCGCACCCTCCCCCGACACCCCGGCCCGCGCCTCCTTGACGCCGTCGGCGCAGCGCCTGCTGCTCGAGTCGGCCCAGGCCGCGCGGGCGTTCGGCTCGACCTACGTCGACCCCGAGCACCTCTTCTTCGCGCTGGTCGTCAACCAGGACGCGACGGCCGGTCAGCTGCTGGCCGCCGCCGGCATCACGCCGCAGGTGCTGCAGTCGTTCGTCCGCTCCGGCGGCGACGCGCAGACCTCCGCTAACGGCGCCGCGGACGGCGACACCGATGGCCGCGCGGAGACCGGCAGGACCTCCGGCACCCCCACGCTCGATACCTACAGCAGCGACCTCTCGGCCCGCGCCGCCGCCGGCGACCTCGACCCGGTCATCGGTCGCGCGCTCGAGGTCGAGCAGACCGTCGAGATCCTGCTGCGCCGCACGAAGAACAACCCCGTCCTGATCGGCGAGCCCGGCGTCGGCAAGACGGCCGTCGTCGAGGGGCTCGCGCAGGCGATCTCCGACGGCGACGTCCCCGAGCTGCTCCGCGGCAAGCGCGTCGTCGCCCTCGACCTCGCCGGCATGCTGTCCGGCACCCGCTACCGCGGCGACTTCGAGGAGCGCCTCACGAAGGTCGTCGACGAGATCACCGCGCACCGCGACGAGCTGATCGTCTTCGTCGACGAGCTGCACATGGTCGTCGGCGCCGGAGGCGGGGGTGACGGCTCCATGGACGCCGGCAACATCCTCAAGCCCCGCCTCGCCCGTGGCGACCTGCACCTGATCGGCGCGACGACGCTGGCCGAGTACCGCGGCATCGAGAAGGACGCCGCGCTCGAACGGCGCTTCCAGCCCGTGCAGGTGCCCGAGCCGTCGGTCGACGACGCCGTGCGCATCCTCACCGGGCTCGCCCCGAGTTACGAGGCGCACCACGGCGTGCACTACACGGACGCCGCCCTGCGTGCGGCCGTCGAACTGTCCGACCGCTACGTCAGCGACCGCTTCCTCCCCGACAAGGCCATCGACCTGATCGACCAGGCCGGCGCGCGTCGGCGCCTCCGCCTCGGCGTGCGCGTCGACACCGCCGCGCTGCGGGTCCGGCTCGCCGAGCTCGAGGCCGAGAAGACCGCCGCCGTCACCGCGGAGCGGTACGAGGAGGCGTCCGCCCTCCGCGACGAGATCGAGACCGTGCAGCAGACGCTCGCGGCCGCGGTGTCGGGCGACGCGGTCGAGCCGACCCGTGCCTCCTCGGCGGACGGCGACGCCGCGACCGCGACGACCGCAGGAGGCGCGGACGACGTGATCACCGAGGCGGACGTCGCCGAGATGGTCGCCCGGGCGACCGGCATCCCCGTCTCGCGCCTCACCGAGGGCGACCGCTCGCGCCTCGGCGCGCTCGAGAGCGAGCTGCACGCCCGGGTGATCGGCCAGGACGACGCGGTCACCGCGATCGCGAAGGCCGTCCGCCGCAGTCGCACCGGGCTCGGCGATCCGAACCGGCCGACGGGGTCGTTCCTCTTCCTCGGGCCGACCGGTGTCGGCAAGACCGAGCTGGCGAAGGCGCTCGCGCAGTCGCTGTTCGGCGACGAGGGGTCGATGATCCGGCTCGACATGAGCGAGTTCGGCGAGCGCCACACGGTGAGTCGCCTGGTCGGGAGCCCTCCCGGCTACGTCGGCTACGACGAGGCCGGTCAGCTGACCGAGCGCGTCCGTCGGCACCCGTACTCGGTGATCCTGCTCGACGAGATCGAGAAGGCGCACCCCGACGTCTTCAACCTGCTGCTGCAGGTGCTCGACGACGGGCGCCTGACCGACGGCCAGGGCCGCACGGTCGACTTCCGCAACACGGTCGTCGTGATGACGTCGAATCTCGGCTCCGAGTTCTTGGCCTCACGAGGAGGCGCGCTCGGCTTCACCCCGACCGGCCCGGTCGGCTCCGACCCGGCGTCCGACAACGGCTTCGGCTCCGAGAAGGCGTTGCGCGACCGCGTGATGGGGAAGCTGCGCGAGGCGATGCGCCCCGAGTTCCTCAACCGGATCGACGAGATCGTGCTGTTCCGCAAGCTCGACCGCGCGCAGCTGCGCGAGATCGTCGGGCTGCTGCTCGGCGCCACGGCCGCCCGGCTGGGAGCCCAGGGCATCTCGCTCGACGTCGACGCGGCGGCCACCGACTGGCTGGTCGAGCACGGCTACGAGCCCGAGTTCGGGGCGCGGCCGCTGCGCCGGACGATCCAGCGCGAGGTCGACGACCGCATCGCCGAGCTGATGGTCGGCGGCACGCTCGCCTCGGGCGGGCACGTCGGGCTGACCGTCGAGGGCGGCGGGCTCGTCGCCCGGGTCGGCGCGACGGCGGCGCTGCCGCTGGCCGCGTAGGCGGCGCTGGTGCGCGTCGCGTAGGCGGGGCTGGCGCGGGTGGATCTGCGGGACCCGCGCCGCGCCTCCTCCGCTCGGAACCTCGTTCTGGCCAATGAACCTCGTCATATCGAGGTGCATTGGTCAGAACGAGGTTTTTCGCGCGGCGTCACGCGTCGCGGCGACGCTCCTCGAGCTCGGCCTGCAGTCGCCGCAGCGTCGCCTGCCGCTCGTGCAGCTCGATCTCGGCGTCGAGGTCGGCGAGCTGCTGCTCGGTCGTGCGGTGGTCTCCGCCGGCGTGCCGGGTCGGCGTGAGCGTCTCGTGCCGTCGTGGGTCGCCGAACGACCCGCGGTCGATGCGCGGACGGTGCTCGTACTCACGCCCGACCGCGAACCACAGGATGCTCCCGACCAGCGGCAGGAACACCACGAGCAGCACCCAGACCAGCTTCGGCAGATGCTTCACCTGCCACTCGTCGCGCGTGATGATGTCGACGAGGGCCAGCACGAGCGCGACGAAGGTGAGGAAGGAGACCAACACGTACATGGCGCGAGCCTAGGGCTCCCTGTGTATCGGCTGGCAACCCCCGAGCGGGGGAGTCGAAGGAGGCTCGGGTCAGCTCCCCGGGGCCGGCCAGCAGAGCGCGATGGTCGTCCCCGCTCCCGGGGCCGACGTGATGGTCGCGAGACCTCCGACGCGGGCCACGCGATCGACGATCGAGACGCGCACCCCGAGGCGCTCGGTGGGGGCGTCGAGGTCGAAGCCGGCGCCGTCGTCGTGCACGACGACGAGTGCGCCCGGCGTCGCCCCCTCGGTCTCGGGCTGGCGAGCGGTGATCGTGATCGTGCGCTGCACCTCCTCGCCGCCGGCGTGCAGATAGCTGTTGCCGACCGCCTGGACGGCCGCGGCCAACAGTGCGTCGGCCACGATGCGGGGCAGCGGGGTGAGGCCGTCGGCCGGGTCGAGGGGCGCGATGTCGGGCGCGACCAGGTACTCGGCGCACAGGGCGACGACGCGGTCGTGCAGTCGGGACACGGTGCGATCGGACGTGCCGGTGGCCCCGACGTTCGCGGTCGCCGTCTCGATGGCCCGGCGGACGACGACGTCGTCCACGATCTCGAGCGTGGCTCGGGCCTGTCTCGTGGCGCGCATGCGGGCTGCCGCGTCGGTACTGCGTCCGGCGGCGAGCAAGGTCGACAGCACGCTGTCGTGCACGAGCGCGTCGACGGCCATGCGCTCCTTCTCGTTCGCGTGCTCTCGGACGGCCACCGCGTATCGGGCGAGTGCCGCCTCCTGGGCTGCATCGAGGTTCCGCCCGGCGACCCGGAGCACGGTGATCAGCGTGAAGGTCGCGAGACCTACCATGAGCGAGTAGGCGCTGTCGAACACCGTGTCGCCGACGGAGGCTCCGCCACCGGACGGGGTGGCGTGCACGACCCCGTAGAGCGCGGGCAGGCCCACCACGACGACGATGGCCGCCCGGGGGGACAGCACGAGCACGGCCATGCCGGACGCGACGTTGAGCAGGTACCAGAGCCAGGGCATCGACGTGGCCGTCACACTCGGGTCGACCGCGGCGAGGGGCCAGGTGGCGAGCGCGGCCGCGTAGGCGGCGACGACGAGGAGCCCGGCACGCCGCACCTGGACCTGCGCCAAGACGGCCGCGATCGCGACCGCGAGGCTGCCGAAGACGCTGACCTGGGTGACGATCGTCCAGAGCGGCTGCGCCACGTGGTCGGACCGCAGCGCCTCGGGAAGGGCCAGCACGCCGAAGACGAGGCAGGACAGGGCGAGCACCCGGCCGATCGCCCGCTCGAGGATCGGCCCCGTCACCGCCGACGTCGACCTTCGCCGGACGGGCGACCGCGGCGGGCCGGGGAGCGTCGGATCGGATGTCACGGGGTCGGGTGTCGAGGGGGCGGGTGTCGCGGGGTCGCGCCGGTCGTGGACGACAACGGTGCCGTCGTCGGGCTGCGGCCCGGCGATGTCGGGATCGGGCACACCATGACGTTATGGCACGCGGGCATGCCCGCCTTACCGTCTTGTCCGCACGGCGAACCGCGGGACGGGCGAATGCCCGACCGCGCGGGTGGATGATGGTCAGCGATGAGAAGCACGCGCGCACGTACCGTCCTGCTGGTGACCGCCTCGGTAGCGGTCGTGACCGGGGTCGCGGGCTGCGCCTCCGGCCCGGGGCCCGCCCCGACGCCGACCGCCGGGGAGGGGGCCGCGCTGGTGCCGCAGGTCCTCGCCACGCTCGATGCCGACAGCCCCTCGGCACTGACCGATCTCTTCGCGAGCGCCCCGCAGGACCAGGTGTCGAACGCGTTCGACGGCTGCGAGCCCGTGTCCGACAGCGGGAGGCGCGTGGACGTCGACGAGCGCAGCGCGACGTTGGTCACCGTGCACCTCGAGGGCACGCAACGCAGCGACCCGACGCTCGGGGCGGCCTGCGACTTCCAGCTCGTCTGGGAGTCGCGCTACGGCTGGAAGCTCTCGGGGCAGTCGGTGACGCCGACTCGCTGACCCGCGCCTCCTCCGGGGTTGCCGGCGCGCTCGGCGCGTCGTGCCGTGCTGTGCCGTGTCGTGTCGCGTTCGCGGCATCGTGTCGTGCACGGACGCGACACGATGCCGCGAACGTGACACGGCGCGGCTAACGCCCTCGCGGAAAAGGTCGAGAGAACTTTGTGACCTTGGGGGTTTCCACGACATTCCTGAGAGAGAGGGGGTGGATGTGGACCACACGACGAGCTCGGACCAGGACCTGCTGCGGCAGGCCGTCCGGGGTGACACGCAGGCGCTCGCCGCCGTGTTCGACCGGCATGCGGCGTCCGTGACGCGCTATGCGTGGGCGATCGCGTCGCGGCGGATGGACGTCGAGGAGATCGTGCAGGACACGTTCGTGACCCTCTGGCGTAAGGCCGACGAGCTCGCCGAGGTCGAGTCGCTGCTGCCGTGGCTGCTCGTCACCTGCCGCAACCACGCCCTCAACCTGAACCGGAAGAACGCCCGCAACCAGACGGAGGCGCTGCTCGACGAGCTCGCGGCCCCCGAGGACGAGGCGGAGGCGCGCGACCGACTCCGCTTCGTGATGACGGAGATCGACGCCCTGTCGGAGACCGACCGGCGCATCTGCGAGCTGTGCCTCATCGAGGGCCGCCCGTACGCCGACGCGGCCGAGATCGTCGGCATCAGCGTCGGCGCCGTGAAGCAGCGCGTGCTCCGCACCCGCACGAGGCTGAAGAAGGCGGTGATCGAGAATGAGCGCTGATCTGATCGTGGAGCGAGTCGAGGTGCTCGACACCGCCCGCCTGCGGAGCGTGCGCGCGTCGGTGCTCCGGACGGCCGATAGCGAATCGGCCACCCGACGACGTCGTTGGTGTGTGACCTTCGTCGATTCGCCGACATCTCTGGGAGTGAGGGGGGTGGAGATGGACGACGACGACCTGACCGTCGCGGCGGCCGACACGGTCCTGCTGCGGCGCGCCGTCGGCGGGGAGACCGACGCGCTGTCGGAGCTGTTCGACCGGCACGCGACGACGGTGACCCGGTACGCGTGGACGCTGGCACCGCGGAGGGACGACGCGGCAACGATCGTGCAGGACACGTTCGTCGAGCTGTGGCGTGCGGCCGACCGCATCGCGGCGAGCGCCTCGGTGCTGCCCTGGCTGCTCGCGGCGGCCCGGGATCACGCGTTCGCCATCCGACGCGAGGTGGCGGCCGACCCGACCGACGAACTGCTGCACGAGGTCGGCGACGGGAGCGAGGACGAGGCCCGCACGCGCCTCCGGTGGGTCGACGAGGTCATCGCCGGACTCGGCGAGACCGACAGGAGGCTGTGCGAGCTCTGCCTCGTGCAGGGACGCCCGTACCCGGAGGCGGCAGCCGAACTCGGCCTGAGCCGGCGGGAGTCACCCCGACAGATGAGACGACGAGCACGACAGCGAAAGGCGGTGATCGACCGATGAACACCGAACACGACGACGACACCGGGCGCTCCTGGAACAGCCGCCCGCCCGCGGGCGACGAGCTGAACCGCATGCTCGTGACGATGAAGCAGGACGTGCTCACCCGCGTCGCCGCCGAGCCGCGCACGGCCGTGACGGCGAAGCGCCGCCGCAAGACGTTCGGCATCACGTTCGGCGTGGTCGCGCTCCTCGCGGTCGGTGGCGCCTCGGGTGCCATCGCGCTCGGCATGATCCCGTCGCCCTTCGAGGGGCTCCAGCACGCGGCACCGTCGTCGTCTCCTGCCCCGTCGACGACGCCGACCCCGAAGCCGACGGTGAGCGCGCCTCCGGTCGCGGCACCGAACTATGACCCGCCGGCGGAGCGCGTGCCGCTGTCGTGCGCGCAGATCGGTGACGCCCTGTCGATCCCGTCGTTGCTGCGGGCTCCCACGTCGTTCGAGCCGCGCGTGTTCGAGCCGCAGGACGCCGCCTTGACGGCGGCCGGTCTGACGACCTGCAGCTGGCAGTCCCAGACGCCGGACGACGCACCGTACGGATACGCCCTCGTCACGATGAACGTCGTTCCCGCCCCTGCCGCGGGGCGCGACTGGATCTCGTCGAAGCTCGCCGCCGGAGGACGGAGCACCGGCGTGGGAGAGGCCTCCGCGGTGACGTGCGAGACATCCGGTGACGCGGAGATGAACCCGGGCGAAGGCTGCACGATGTCCGTCGTCACGTCTGACTTCTGGTTCGAGTTCGAGTTCTTCGTCACACCGGGCGTGACCATGCCTGGCCAGGCGACGTTGAGCTCGGCCGCCCGCGGTGTCGCCGATGCTCTCGCTCCGCTGAAGGCCGGCCCCGAATGGACGATGCCGCCGACGACGTGGGGACCGGTGACGAACTGCGACACCCTCGCCCCCCGCCCGTCCATGAGCTCGTACCTGACGGGACCGCTCCAGGCGGAGAAGGCAACACCCCTGGAGCCGACGGCGATCTCGGACGCGCTCGGTGACGGGTATGCCTGTCGCTGGCTCTGGGCTGGCGACGGACCTCCGCCTTCCAACACGATCACCGACATCGCCATCGGAGTCGCACCGGGGGGTCGCTGGGCCTACGACGGCCTCGAGGACTTCTACGAGGCCGAAGGCTATGGCCGCCAGGTCATCGAATCGGAGGAGTCCGTGACGGTCGCGGGTGCCCAGGAGGCCGTCCGCCGGTGCGGGACGATCGACGGGTACTTCTGCTGGCTCGACGTCCTCGATGAGGACACCTGGATCCAATTCGGATTCGGCGACGGGTTCGTCACCGATGCTGACAAGGCGACTCTCATCACGATCGCCGAAGCTGTCCTGGCACGCCATGAGGGAGGCGACTAGGCCATCGAGGGGGGAACGGGGAGGCGCGATCCGCTGGGGGGCGGGTCGCGCCTCCTTGGGGGTACGGGAACCCGAGGAGGCGCGGTGTCAGATCGCGACGACGCCGCGGATGCAGGTGGTACTGACCCCGCCGACCCACGTCGAGCCGTCGGAGCCGGTCGTGATCGAGATGACGCCATCGCGGCCGACGCGGCGGCCCTGCGTGTTGCGGTACGACTCGGGGGCGCGGTCCTCGCGTCGCAGCCATTGCGCGATCGCGGCGTTGAGGCTGCCGGTGACCGGGTCCTCGCGGACACCGATCGCGGGGCAGAAACCGCGCACCTCGTAGGCGAACCCGGAGCCGTCCGGATGCGCTCCGAGCACACCGATCATCAGGTCGTCGACCTCGGTGAGATGCGGCTCGAGTGCGGTCACGGCCGCGGCCGAACCCAGCTCGACGGCCAACCAGCCGGGACCGTTGTCGACCCACTGATGCGCGACGATGTCACCGCGCTCGACACCGAGCGCTGCCGAGACCCTCGCCAGATCGGACTCGTCGACGGGCCCCGAGCGCCGGGTCGGCGGGGCCTGGAACGCGAGCCCGCCGTCGGCGACCCGGAGCTCGACGAGGCCGGCGAGGCACTCCTGCACGATCGTCGCGTGGGTGCTGGTGCTCGTGCCGACCGCGGCTCGCGGCGTGCCGCCGGCCTCGAGCCAGGCGTGCGCCGAGCCGAGCGTCGGGTGGCCGGCGAACGGGAGCTCGCCGCCGGGAGTGAAGATCCGGAGGCGGTAGTCGGCATCGCCCGTCGGCGGCAGCACGAAGGTGGTCTCGGACAGGTTCGTCCAGCGCGCGAAGGCGGCCATGTCGTCGTCGCTCAGGCCATCCGCGTCGAGGACGACGGCGACCGGGTTACCGAGGTACGGGACGGCCGAGAACACGTCGACCTGCGCGAAGTCGCGGGAGCGGGTTCCCGTGTGGGCGTGGGGCGGGGTGGGCACGCGGTCTGCTCCTCGGGGTTGCGGATGGGGCGGGCTGGCGGAAGGTCTTTTCTCTTGCGCTCCTACGAATCAAACCGCAGGACCGAGGCGCTTAGCGGCGCGTCCTCCTGATGCTCCTACGGTTCAGACCGCAGGACGGGGAGGGCGGCGGGGGCTCGAACGTCGGGCAGGGGTCGAGGGGCGCGGGCGGAGATCAAAGCGGGGGGCGGAGATCGAGGGGAACGTGAAAACGCTCCTACGGTACGAAGCGTAGGAGCGTGTGCGCGCGGGCCACTCTCGTGCCGCTGGCCTGCTGCGGGGCCGGAGCGCGGCTCCTGGGCGACGGTGCCCGCGCCTCCGGGCTCTACAGAACCTCGTTCTGGTCAACGCACCTCGTCATAACGAGGTGCGTCGACCAGAACGAGGTTCGCGGCGAGGCGCGGGCTACTCGCAGCCGATCCCGTCACCGTCGCGGTCGAGGTGCTTGGCGTAGCCGGGCTGCCCGACGTAGATCGGGGCCTTGCCCGCGGCCCGGACGGCATCGCAGTTCTTGTAGTACGTCGAGCTCGGAGCCGCCGGCGCGGCAGCCCGGGCCGCCTGATCGGCAGCCCGCTGCGCCTCGGCCTGATCGGCAGCCCGCTGCGCCTCGGCGGCAGCAGCGGCGGCGGCAGCAGCGGCGGCCTGCTCGGCAGCGACCCGATCGGCCTCCGCCTGCGCGGCAGCGGCAGCCTCCGCCTCGGCCTGTGCCTGGGCCGCGGCTGCGGCAGCGGCGGCCTCCTCGTCGGCCTTCTTCTGCGCCGCGACCTCGGCGGCCGCCTTCTCGGCAGCGCGCTTCTTCTCCTCCGCCTTGGCCTTCGCCGCCGACGAGGCGGACGCAGACGCGCTCGCCTCGACGAGCGCAGCCGGCTTCCCCCCACCGGGAGCGCCGTCGGCCGACGCGGGGGCGATCATCGAGCCGGCGACGAGGACGGCGATCGCCGCGATCAGCGCCAGTCCGCCGGCGCTCCGCGATCGGAGGCGCAAGAGACCCGGACGACCGGAGACGATCGTGTACAGCGCCAACACCATCGCCAGGAGTCCGACGAACATCAACCCGCCGGACACCCCCGACGAGACGAGCGCGAGGAGCAGGAAGAGGGCGATGACGGCATAGACCACGTGCACGGGACGGACACGGGAGGCCTTGCGCTCTGGGTTCGGGTAGGTCACGACGACGACTTTCGATGAGGAGGTGCGAGCTCGGTGATCACGTCGGCGCTGCTGATCCGGGCCGACTCGGGCATCTTGAAATTAGTTCACTTCTGTGGCGAGCAGTAGCCCACGTTCGGGGCGCGGGCGCCGTGTACCCCATCAGGCGGCAGCGAGCAGGCTCGACAGACGATGAGCACCCTCCGCGAGCCCGCACTCCCTCAGCCCCTCCCTGACGGGACTCACGCGCGTTCGCTGCGCCGCGCCTCCTCGGTTCGTGTCTCCGTCGTCATCCCCGTCCGTGACGACGCCGAGTTGTTGCATCGATGCCTCGCGACCCTCGCGGCACAGACGTCCCCCGCCGACGAGGTGATCGTCGTCGACAACGGCTCGTCCGACCACAGCGCCGACGTCGCCCGCCAGGCCGGAGCGCGTGTCATCGTCGAGCCGGTCCTCGGCATCGGCAGCGCGAGCGCGGCGGGCTACGACGCGGCGCTCGGCGACGTCGTCGCGCGCCTCGACGCGGACGGCGAGGCTCCTCCGGACTGGATCGCGCGCATCCGCGACCGGTTCGACGCCGACCCCGAGCTCGTCGCCCTGACCGGCGGCGCGCACTTCTCGGACGGCCCGAGGGCGCTGCGCCGGGTCGGCGCGGTCGTCTACCTCGGCGCCTACGTCGCCGCCCTGTCGATCGCACTCGGACACGTGCCGTTGTTCGGCTCGAACTGCGCCTTCCGACGGGACGCCTGGCGACTCGTGAGCGACGTCGTGCACCGCGACGACCTGATGATGCACGACGACATCGATCTCTCGTTCCACCTCGGTCCGGAGTCGAAGATCCGGTACGACTCCGCACTGCGGATGCGGATCTCGGCCCGGCCCTTCAGGACGGGGCTGTTCCGGCTGCGGGTCCGGCGTGGGTTCCATTCGGTGTGGGCGCACTGGCCCGAGGACCTGCCGGTCGCCCGACTGACCCGTCGCGCGGCGGCCCGCTCGCGGGTGCGCGTGCGCTGACGAGTGGCAGGCGCGCGCGACCTGCGATGCCCCGCGCTACTCGCCGGTCTCGCCGTCGATCGACTCGCGGATCAGGTCGGCGTGCCCGTTGTGGCGGGCGTACTCCTCGATGAGGTGCAGCAGTATCCAGCGGAGACTCGGCCGCCGACCGTCCGACCAGGCCCGCTCGGCGAGGGCGTCGAGACCCGCCCCGGCGAGCGCCTCGTCCGTGTGCCGTTGCGCCCGGGCGACCGATTCGTGCCACTGCGCGCGCAGTTGCTCGGGGGTGTCGTCGGCCGCGGAGTGCCAGTCCCAGTCGCGATCGGCGTCCCAATCGACCGACTGCCAGGGCTCGGGCCAGTCGCCGCCGAACAGGGTGCGGGTGAGCCAGTCGTCCTCGACGAGCGCGAGGTGCTTCATCATGCCGCCGAGGGTCATCTCGGAGGCGCCGACGGTCGCACGCAGCCCCTCGGCGTCGAGGCCGCGGCACTTCCACTCGAACGTCTGCCGGTGGAAGTTCACGAACCCGAGCAGCATCTCGACCTCGCCGGCCGCCGGCGGCGCCTCGACCCGCCCGACCGCGTCGATCGTCACGCCGGCCCCGCCCGACCCGTTCCCGTCCGTCTCACCCATGGGAGGCACGATACGGCTCCGACGCGCACCGCGCCTCCTCGTCGCCTCGCGAAGAACCCCGGTGCGGAAGAAGAACCCGTGTCGAACGGGGTTCGTCTTCCGCACCGGGGTTCGAGGCGGAGCGACGGCGGGTGCCGGGAGGGACGACCGTTACGAGGTCGCCTTCTCCAGCAGCGGCACGAGCTTGTCGAGCGCGTACGTGCGCGACAGCGACGTGCCGAGCGAGTACGCCGACGCGATGTCGCCGTCGATGACGACGGCGTGTCCGGCCTGCACGGCCGGCAGCGCCTTCCACTGCGCGTCGTCGGTGATCTGCGTGGTGTCGATGAAGATCGGGAACGCCACGATGAGGTCCGCGTCGATCTGGTCGAGGTTCTCCGACGAGATCGAGACCGAGAAGCCGCCCGCGTTGGGCTTCAACGCTGCGATCGTCGGGTTCTGCGTGAAGCCGAGGTCCTCGAGCTGGTTGACGCGCTCCGAGCCTTCGACGTAGGCACCCCAGCCCTCACTGGTCTTCGTCGCGGCCGTGACCGTCTTGCCGGCCCACTGCGGGTGCGCATCGGCGACGGCCTTCACGGCGGCCTGGTTGGTCGAGACGAGCTTCGCGCCCTCGTCGGCCTTGCCGAGGGCCTTCGAGACGAGCGACATCTGCTCCTCGAAGCTGGTCAGGTAGTTGTCGCCGTCCTTCGGCACGCCGATCGTCGGGGCGATGCTCTTGAGGCGGTCGTAGCGGTCCTGGTCGCCCGAGCTCTTGGTGTCGAGGATGAGGTCCGGCTTGAGCGCCGCGATCTTCTCGTAGGACGGCTCGAGCGTGCCGATCAGCTCGGGGGCCTTCGTGTAGAGGCCCTTGGCCCACGGGCCGACGCCGTCGTTCTCCTCGCCGAAACCGAGCCAGTCGGAGGCGCCGACCGGCTGCACGCCGAGCGCGAGCGCCGTCTCGGCGTCGCCCCAGCCGAGTGCGACGACGCGCTTCGGAGCCGAATCGATCGTGACCTCGCCGAACTTCGTGTCGACCGTGGCCGGGAACGCCCCGGACGAGGACGACGAGGAGGCGGTGCTCGCGTCGGTGGAGCCGCCACCGGCCGAGCAGCCCGTCAGGGCGATCGCGACGACGGCCGCCACGGAGGCGATCTTGAGGGACATGCGCATGAATAGAGCCTTTGCAGGAGGGAGCTGACGTGAATGCAGGGACGATCGCCGTCCGCGTCGGGCGGGACAGCCGATCTCCAGGTGAGGTTAGCCTAAGCTAATGCACATGGCGACCCCCACCGCGACCGTCGTCGCGCGACCGCCGAGCGGGCCGCGCCGGTCGCGTCGACTGCGCACGCGCCTCCTCGTGGTCGTCGCCGCGCTCGTGCTGCTCGCTCTCGCCCTCGTGCTCGGGCTCGCCGTGGGCGCCCGGCCGGTCGCGTTCGACGACGTCGTGCGCATCCTGTTCGGCGGCCGCACGGCGGGCGACTCCGCCGACGTCGCCGCGGTCATCGACCTGCGCCTGCCGCGGACCGTCGCCGCCCTCGTCGCGGGCGCGGGGCTCGGCGTCGCGGGAGCCGTGGCCCAGGCCGTGACGCGCAACCCGCTCGCCGACCCCGGCATCCTCGGCGTCACGTCGGGCAGCGCGTTCGCCGTCGCCCTCGCGGTCGGCTTCGCCGGGGTGACCGCCGCGAGCGGCTGGGTCTGGTTCTCGTTCGCCGGGGCGGCCGTCGCGACCGTCGTCGTCGCGCTGATCGGCGGCTCGGGCCGCTCGGGAGCGTCGCCCGCGCGTCTCAGCCTCGCCGGCATCGCGTTCGGCGCCGTGCTCAGCGGCATCACGTCGGCGATCGTGCTGGCCGACCCGCGCCGCTTCGACGCCGTCCGCGCCTGGGAGGTCGGTTCGCTCGCCGATCGCGGCTGGGCCTCGGTCGGCACCGTCGCGCCGTTCGTCGTCGCCGGGCTCGTGGTCGCGCTGATCGCGTCGCGTCCGCTCGACGCGGTGTCGCTCGGGGACGATCACGCCGCCTCCGTCGGAGTGTCCGTCACCCGCACCCGCATCGCGTCGCTGATCGTGATCACGCTGCTCGCCGGAGGCGCGACCGCGATCATCGGACCGGTCGCCTTCGTGGGGCTCATCGTCGCGCACGCGGCTCGGGGCCTCGTCGGCCCGAGCCAACCGTGGATCATCGCGGTGTCGACCCTCTTCGGGCCGGCCCTGCTGCTGCTGGCCGACGTCCTCGGGAGGGTCGCCGCGCCTCCGGGCGAGCTGGCCGCGGGTCTCGTCACGGCCGCGCTCGGCGCCCCCGTGCTGATCGCGATCGCCCGCCGCCGACGGGTGGGCGGCGCATGACCGGCACCGTCGAGACGCCGTCGCGAGGCGCGGGGCGCGGGACAGGGCCCGGCGCGGGTCCCGGGTCAGGGCCCGGGCCGTCGGGCGGATCGCGTCGCGTGCCCTCGCGCGGGCTCGGCCGGATGTCGCGGCGCGTGGCCCGTCGCCGCATCGTGCTGGCGGCCCTGCTGGTCGGCGCGCTGCTCGCCGCGGTCGTGTCGCTCGGCATCGGCGACTACCCGCTGACTCCGGCCGAGGTCGTGCACGCCCTGTTCGGCGGCGACGGGTTCGCCTCGACGATCGTGCTGCAGTGGCGTCTGCCCCGGGTGCTCGGGGCACTCGTCTTCGGAGCCGCGCTGGGTGTCTCGGGCGCCGTCTTCCAGTCGCTGACCCGCAACCCGCTCGGCTCGCCCGACGTCATCGGTTTCTCGACGGGTGCCTACACCGGGGCGATCCTCGTGATCGTGTCGGGCGCGACCTCGTCGATCGGGACGGCCGGAGGCGCGCTGGCCGGCGGCCTCGTCACCGCGCTCGTCGTGTACCTGCTGGCCTATCGGGGCGGGGTGCAGGGGCTGCGGTTGATCATCGTCGGCATCGGCGTCACGGCCGTGCTGCATTCGGTCAACAACTGGCTGCTGCTGCGCGCGCAGGCCGAGGTCGCGATCACGGCGTCGTTCTGGGGAGCCGGCTCGTTGGCACTGCTCGACTGGACGCAGCTGGCTCCGGCGCTCGGGCTGCTCGCGGTGCTGACGCCGTTCGTCGTCGCGTTGTCGCGGCCGTTGCGGCAGCTCGAGCTGGGCGACGACGCGGCTCGCGCCCACGGTCTGCGCGCCGAGGGGTCGCGACTGGCCCTCGTCGTCGTGGCCGTGGCGCTCACCGCCGTCGTGACGGCCAGCACCGGGCCGATCGTGTTCGTGGCGCTGGCGGCTCCGCAGGTCGCGCGCCGACTCGTGCGCTCGGCGGGCGTGCCGCTCGTCGGTGCCGCGTTCACCGGGGGCGCACTGCTGCTCGTCGCCGACCAGATCGCCCAGCACATCGCGCCGACGCCGATCCCCGTGGGGCTCGTCACGCTCGTGCTCGGCGGCGTGTACCTCGTGACCCTGCTCATCGGAGAATCCCGGAGGAGACCGTGACCGCTGCCAACCCCTCGCCGGAGCACGGGCCCGAGTCCGAGCTCGGACCGGTGGCCGGCGCGCCCCGCGCGGCCGGCGCGATCGGTGCGACGTCTGGTGCGACGACCGAGCCGGGCGTTTCGCGGGCCGGGCTCGCCTCGGGTGCCGGCACCGCGCCTCCTCGGCTCGTCGCGGCGGGCGCCGAGCTCGCCTACGAGCGCCGGACCGTCGCCGAGTCCGTCGACGTCGAGGTGCGCGACGGCTCGTTCACGGTGATCGTCGGACCGAACGGCTGCGGCAAGTCGACGCTGCTGCGCGCGTTCGCCCGGCTGCTGAAGCCGCGGTCGGGGTCGATCCTGCTCGACGGACGCGAGCTCGGGTCGATCCCGGCGAAGGAGGCGGCGCGCACGGTGGGGCTGCTGCCCCAGTCGTCGACGGCTCCGGACGGGATCACCGTGTCGGAGCTCGTCGCGCGCGGGCGGTACCCGCACCAGGGGCTGTTCCGGCAGTGGAGCGCTCGCGATCGCGAGGCGGTCGACGCGGCGCTGCGCGAGGCCGACCTGACCGAGCTGGCCGATGCTCCGGTCGACGAGCTGTCGGGAGGGCAACAGCAGCGGGTGTGGGTCGCGATGGCGCTCGCGCAGCAGACGCCGGTGCTGCTGCTCGACGAGCCGACGACGTTCCTCGACATCGCGCACCAGTACGACCTGCTCGACCTGTTCGCGCGGCTGCACCGGCAGGGCACGACGATCGTGGCCGTGCTGCACGATCTCAACCAGGCGGCGCGGTACGCGACCGATCTCGTCGTGATGCGCGACGGCGACGTGGTGGCGACCGGGGCCCCGGCGGACGTGCTCACCGAGGAGCTCGTCGCCGACGTGTTCGAGCTGCCGTGCCTCGTGGTGCCGGACCCGGTGACCGGGTCGCCGATGGTGGTGCCGCGGCGGCGGTAGCGGGTGCTGCGGCGGGTGCTGCGGCTGCGGCGGCGGCTTCGCGGCCGTGTCGTGTGGCGTTCGCGGCGTGCTGTCGCGTTTGCGCGCGACACGATGCCGCGAACGCGACACGACACCGAGCCCGACCCCGAGGAGGCGCGGGCCGGGTCGGCCGCGTCGGCCCGAGATATCCTCGGGTTATGTCCACGGCCCCGCCCTCGCTCGCAGAACGACCGCTGTGGCGCTGGACGGTGCCCGCGCTCGCACTCTGCCTCGTGTCGCTGCTGGCGATCGCGGCCTCGTCGGGACTCGAGAGCGTGTGCCCTGCGGTCTACCCGGCCCCCGCCTCCTGCACGACGGATGCGCGCGGCACGGTCGCCCTCGTCGGAGGTGTCGCGATCGCCCTGCTGACGACCGCCGTCGTCGCCGTGGCGGCCGCGATGGGGCCGGAGGCGCGGGTCCGACCGCTGCGCTGGCTGATCGGAGCCCTCGGGTTGGTCGCGACGGTGGCGGCACCGGCGGCGGTCGTGTCGGCGGGGTTCGCAGCCGGAGAGCGGGTACTGCTGATCGTGCTGTGCTCGCTGGTGTGCATCAGCCTGACGCTGCGGACCATCCGCCCCTGACGCCAGCCCCGGTGTCGTGTGGCGTTCGCGACATCGTGTCGTGCACGGACGGCACACGATGCCGCGAACGCGACACGACGCCGAAGGTGCAGGTCGCGACCCGCACCCCGCCCGGCTACGACCCCTCGGCCCCTACGACCCCTCGGCGGCGGACGGATCGCGATCGTCGTCCACGAGACCGCTCTTCGAGCCGTCGGACAGACCTTCGGTGTGCTCCTTCTGCTCCGGGCTCACCTCGGTCGAGCCGTCGGGGGCGGAGGTGGGGGCCGGTGTGGTCTCGTCGGTGCTCATGAGGCGAACGGTAGGCGCACCCGCTGACAGCCGCCCCGCCGAAAACCCCGTTGCGGACGATGAACCCCGTTCGAACAAGGTTTATCTTCCGCAACGGGGTTCGGGGCGCGCCGGGCGCACCACCCACCGCGCGTTCACCGGGGCGTCCTAGGGTGCTGGACATGCGCCTCCTTCTCATCCGCCACGGCGAGACGCCCGACAATGTCGCGGGCCGACTCGCGTCCGTCCTCCCGGGCCCGTCGCTCACCGAGCAGGGCCGCAGCCAAGCGGCCGCCCTGGCCGACCGTCTCGGCGGCGAACCGATCGGAGCCGTCGTCGCCTCCCGGGCGACCCGCGCGCAGGAGACAGCGGCCCCGCTCGCCGCAGCGCTCGGTGTCGAGGTCGACGTGCACGACGGCCTGCACGAGATCTTCTGCGGAGACCTCGAGGGCCGAACCGATCGGGAGGCCGCGGGCACGTTCCTGTCGACCGTCTCGACCTGGTGGCGCGACCTCGACGCCCGTATCCCCGGCGGCGAGAACGGCACGGAGCTCGTCCGCCGCTACACCGACGCCATCGACCGCGTCGCCGCTTCGGCCGAGGCCGCGGGAGTCGACACCGTCGCCGTCGTCAGCCACGCCGGCTCGATCGTGACCTGGGTCTCGGCGACCGCGAGCAACCTCGACGAGGGCACCGTCCACGGACGCGGCCTCGAGAACACCGGCGTGCTCCGCCTCGAGGGCAGCCCGGCCGACGGCTGGACCGTCACGCATTGGCACGAGGAGGCGCTGGCCGCGTCCGCGATCGACGTCGCGTCGGGTGCCGACCCGGCTGGGAGCGCGGGCTCCGGCGCCTGAGCCGCGCCGCGCCTCCTCGGCTCGCCTGCGGGCCTGCGGGCCGCGAATGGTCGCAAATTTGCGACCATCTCGGCCGACACGCCGGCGAGAGCGAGGTTCTTCGGCCGCGGCGGCGCGAAACGGTCGCAAATTGCGAAGAGAAACCCGGCGGGACGGCGGCGGGTCAGGCGGCGGGGTGCTCCACGATCAGGTCGGCGCGCTCGGCGGTGGGCGCCACGAGGCGGGCGTTCGCCTCGTCGTTCACGGTCGCGCGCCATTCGGCGAGCGCCCCGTCCCGCTCCCGGTCGAACGAGAGGTGCCGGGTCACGAGCCGCCGCACGCGCTCCTCCTGCTCGAGTCGCACGAACCACGACTCGTCGAGCAGCGGAGCGACTCCGCCCCACGCCCCCTCGCCGAGCAGCAGGTAGTTGCCCTCGGTGACGACGAGCCGAACGTCCGGGCCGACGGCGATCGCGCCCGCCACACCGTCCTCGATCTCGCGCCGGAACTCGGGCGCGAACACCTCTTCGCCCGTGGACTCCCGCAGTGCCGCGAGCAGCCGGACGTATCCGCGCGCATCGAACGTGTCCGGCGCACCCTTCCGTGCTGCCAGCCCCCGCGCCTCGAGCAGCGACTGCGCCAGGTGATAGCCGTCCATCGGCACGAGCGCCACCTGCCCCGGGTACCGCGCGGCGAGCTCGTCGACGAGCCCCTCGGCGATGGTCGACTTGCCGGCGCCGGGTGCTCCGGCGATGCCGAGCAGTGCACGGCCGGGGGCCTCCAGCAACGAGGAGGCACGGGTCAGCAGATCACGCCGGCCCGCCTCGTCCCAGCGCACCGACCGCACCGCGGGCGACCCCGTCACCGATCGCGCGCCGAGCCCGCGCCCCGCGCGCCCGCACCACCCGCGCCCGCGCCGCCCGCCCCGGCTCCGGAGCTGACGCCCGCACCCGCGCGCCGCCCCAACGCGTTCCCCGCCGCCCGCACGGCGAACGCGAGTGCGACGAACGCGACCAGCAGGGCGGCGCAGTACGCGGCCACGCCGCCGTACCCACCGACCGCCGCGGGGTTGAAGAACGGGTAGCAATAGAAGCCGACGGCCGCCCCGCGCACGAGCGAGTACACCGTGTAGACGACCGGAACGACGACCCAGAGCAGGGCGATGCGCACGCTCAGCCGTCGGGTCGGCGGCCAGACGAGCCAGTCGATCACCACGACGAGCGGCATCAGCATGTGGTGGACGACGTTGACCCACGGCATCAGCCCGCCGAGGTCGGCGCCGAGCAGCAGCGTGTTGAAGACGATGCCGATGAAGGCCAGGTAGACGACCGACGCACCTCGGACGGCCTGCCAGGCCGCGCCTCCGGGTGTTCCTCGCATTAACCGGATCGCTCCGACGACGAAGACGACGCTCGCGAAGAGGTTGCCGAGCGTCGTGAAGTAGCTGAAGAAGTTGACCAGCCCGAAGTCGGTCTGCACCGCGATGACGAGCTGCGTGATCACCCCCGCGATCGACGCCGCGGCGAACACGAGTCGAGCGGCGATGGTGGCCCAGGTCTTCATGACGGTCACCCTATCGACGCCGGGGGCGACGGAGTCCCACGCATCGTGCACGGATGCGCTCGGCAGTGTCTAAGCTCAGCCGATCGGTCGTCGCGGCCGATCGGTTCTACCTCCCCCCTCCGTGAGGATCTCGTGGCCACGTTCACGTTCGGCAACCCGTCTCTGTCCGTCGACTTCGACGACCGCCTCTTGGCCCATCTGCGCTCCGTGATCGTGGCGAAGCTGCGCCGATCGGAGAGCTTCCTGTTCAGCTGGGACGCCCAGGCGGTGCTGCCCGCGGCGACCTCGGACGGCGGCGTGACGGCGCCCGGCGCACCGGTGTCGCAGCTGCACTCGCTCTGGATGCATCCCGCGATCGGGCTGCAGTTCAGCATCGATCAGGAGGCGCTGGTCGGCCTCAATCGCGCCTGGCTCGACCTCCTGACCACGTCGGCGAACAGCAACGGCGGCCTGCACGCACTGACCGAACCGGTCGCGCCGGAGCCGCACGGGGTGAGCGCGGCCGGGGCGGCGAGCGCGGGCGGGGTGGCGAGCGCGGGCGGGGTGGCGAGCGTGGGCGGGGTGGCGGCGACCGAGATCGTGGCGACGGCTCCTCGGAAGCGGCCCCGCACCTCCTCGTCCCGGGCCTGACCGCGCGCCGCGCACCTCGTTCTGATCGACGCACCTCGCTTGATCGAGGTGCGTCGATCAGAACGAGGTGCCGCGGCGGCCGGCTCGGACGGCGTCCACGGCCGCCCGGTAGGCTTCGGCGGGCCATGGACTTTCCTGCTTCCGACGCCGACGGCCTGATCGCCGGGCGCTACCGCCTCACCGACACGCTCGGTCGCGGCGGCATGTCCACCGTGTACCGCGGCGTCGACACCGCCCTCGGTCGCCCCGTCGCCGTCAAGATCCTGTCGCCGCTCGAGGCCGACCCGGCCGCCGTGCAGCGGACGAGGTCCGAGATCCTCGTGCTGGCCTCGCTCAGCCACCGCGGTCTGGTCACGCTCTACGACGCGAACACCGCCGTGATCGACGGCGTCGAGAAGACCTACCTCGTGATGGAGCTCGTCGACGGTCCGTCGCTCGGCGACCGCCTGCGCGAGTCGCCGTTGACCGAGGCCGACGCCCTCGTCCTCGCCACCGACATGGCCGAGGCGCTGCACGTCGTGCACGACCGCGGCATCGTGCACCGCGACATCAAGCCGGCGAACATCCTGCTCGGGCCTCCGTCGCTGACCAGCCGCCCGTTCGAGGCGAAGCTCGCCGACTTCGGCATCGCCTCGCTCACGGAGCGCACCAGCCAGCTCACCGCCACGGGCACCCTCGTCGGCACGGCGGCCTATCTCAGCCCCGAGCAGCCGAGCGGGCAGCCGGCGACGTCCGCGTCCGACATCTACTCGCTCGGCCTCGTGCTGCTCGAGGCGCTCACCGGTCGGGCCGCGTTCCCGGGCACGATGGCCGAGACCCTCGCCGCCCGGATGACCCGCGCGCCCGATCTCCCCTCGACGCTCGGCTACCGCTGGCGCTCGCTGCTCGGCGCGATGACCGCGCTCGAACCCGCCGACCGCCCGACCGCCGTCGAGGTGCTCGATCGACTCGGCCGCCCGGACGAGCCCGACGCCACGGTCGCCGGCCTGGCCGTGGCCGCGGCGGGCGTCGACCCTTCGGCGACGGCACTGCTGCCGGACGCACCCGACACCGCGACACGCATCCTGCCGACCGACGACCAGGCGACGCGGGTGCTCGGCACGCACGGCGCGGGTGCTGCCGGTGCCGGTGCCGGCGCTGCTGGGGGCGCGGCGGGTGCCGGCCTCGTCGGTGCCGGAGCGGGTGACGACGCGGCCTTCGCCCGGGACGCGGTCGCCGACGACACCCGGCCGGCCGACCCGGCCGCTCGCCGCCGACGCCGCGGAGTCGTCGCCGCCGTCATCATCGGCCTGGTCGCGGTCGCCGCCCTCGTCGTCGCGCTCGTGGTCTTCGCCTCGGACGACCCGAAGGAGGCGCCGGTCACCGATCCGGCGACCTCGCCCTCCGTGTCGGACAGCCCCTCGTCGGAGCCCTCGGTCGAGACGACCGAACCCCGCGACGAGTCGAGCGACGAGCCGTCCGAGCCCGTGACGTCGCCGAACATCGACCCCTCGCCCAGCGACGACAGCTCGCCGTCGACCGATCCGGCCCCGACGACGGACCCGGGGCCGGGCACGACGCCCGGCGGCGGGAGTAGCGGCGGCAGCGGCGGCAGCAGCGGCAGCGGCACCGTTCCGGGCACGGTCGTCGGGCCGGGTAACTCGGGCAACGCTCCCGGCAACTCCGGCATCGGCAACCCGGGCAACGGCGTCGGCCCGGGAGTCGGCGGCAAGCCCGGCAAAGGCAACGCGGGCTGATCGCGGTCGCACGCCGCGCCTCCCGCGCTCCCGCGCTCCCGCACTCCCGCACTCCCCAGAACCTCGTTCTGGCCAACAAACCGCGCTACACCGAGGTTCATTGGCCAGAACGAGGTTCACAGCACGCCCGCACCGCGTTCTGATCAACGCACCGCGTTCTAGCGAGGTGCGCTGATCAGAACGAGGTGCGACGCCGACCCCGCGCGGCGTCAGCTCGCGCCGTCGCCCCGCGGCTCCACGTCGAGCCCGCCGTCGAGCGCCGGGTCGTCCGACACCGCGTCGACCGCCGAGGCGCGCTCCCCCGAGGAGGCACGGGTCGAGTCCACCCCGGAGCCAGACGGGTCCGCACCCGCAGACCCCGCGGCACCCGACCCGACCCCGCCGGGTCGGACGCGCTGCACCCGTCGTCGCACCGCCTCCCACGGTCGTGCCAGTCCGCCGCGCAGGCCGCCGCCCTCGGCGGGCCCGTCGACCTCGAGGCCGTAGTACTCGCCCACGTGCTCGAGCAGCACGGCGCGCTCGGCCTTGTCGTAGGCCCTCCGCTCGCGGGTGAACGCGATGATCGTCGACCAGCAGATCAGCAGTAGCACGACGCTGAACGGCAGGGCGGTCGTGATCGCCGCCGTCTTGAGCGCGTCGAGGCCTCCGGCGACGAGCAGCGCGATCGCGAGCAGCGCCGTGACGAGCGCGAAGAAGACGCGCAGCCAGTTCTTCGGCTCGATGTCGCCGCCCGACGAGATCATCGCCATGACGAGCGATCCCGAGTCGGACGACGTGACGAAGAACACGCCGATCAGCAGGATCGCTCCGAACGTCAGCACCGTCCCGGCCGGCAGACCGCCGAGCAGCGCGAACAGCGAGCCCTCGACGTCGACCGAGCCGTCCGCTCCGACGAGGCCGCCGGCGCCGTCGGTCTGGCGGTGGATCGCGGCGCCGCCGAGCACGGCGAACCAGAGGAAGGTCACGACGGTCGGCACGAGCAGCACGCCGAACACGAACTGACGCACGGTGCGGCCCTTCGAGATGCGCGCGATGAAGATGCCGACGAACGGCGCCCACGACATCCACCAGCCCCAGTAGAACGTCGTCCAGGCGCCCTGCCACGCCTCGCCCTCGGCACCCTGCTGGGCCGTGACGTTGAACGACAGGCCGACGACGTTCTGCAGGTACGCGCCGATCGACTGGACGAAGTCGCGCAGCAGGAACTGCGTCGGCCCGACGATCAGCACGAACAGCAGCAGTGCGGCGGCGAGGATCAGGTTGAAGTTCGACAGGATCTTCATGCCCTTGGCGACGCCGGTCACGAGCGAGACGATGGTCAGCGCCGTGATGACGGCGATGATCGCGATCTGGCTGACGGTCGTGCTCTCGGCGATGCCCGCGCTCTCGAGGCCGGCCCCGATCTGGATGACACCGAGACCGAGCGACGTCGCGACACCGAACAGCGTGCCGACGAGCGCGATCACGTCGATGAGGTTGCCCCAGCCGCCCCGCACCCGACGACCGAGCAGCGGCTCGAGCGCCCAGCGGATCGAGACCGGACGGCCCCGACGGTGGATCGCGTAGGCGAGCGCGAGCCCGAGTACGACGTAGATTCCCCAGGCGTGCAGACCCCAGTGCAGGAAGGTCTGCGTCATGGCCTGCTGCGCGAGTTGGTCTTCGCTGCCGGTGACACCGGGGCGCGGCGACGCGAAGTGGCTGAGCGGCTCGGACACGCCGTAGAACACGAGACCGATGCCCATGCCCGCCGCGAAGAGCAGGGAGAACCAGGAGGCGGTGGAGAACTCGGGCTCGTCGGTGTCCTTGCCGAGTTTGATGGTGCCGAAGCGGCTGAAGCCCACGAAGATCGAGAAGCCGACGAAGAACGCGGCTGCGAGCACGTAGTACCAGCTGAAGTTGCGGACGATGCCCTCTTGCAGGCTCATCACGAGCGACTCGGCCGTGTCGGGGGCGATCAGGGTGAACGCGACGAAGCCGAGCACGATCACGGCGGCGGGCCAGAACACCCAGCGGCGGAGGCGGGGGGCGGAGGTCTCGGAGGTACCGGGCGCGCCCGAGGCGCCCGAGGGCGCGCCGGACACGGGCGGTTTCGTGATTGCCATGCCTCTATGGTGCCCGGCCGGCGGCCGTGGGGGCCGGGCGGAGGCGCGGGTCGAGCAGCCAGGTCAGGCCGGCACGGGCTCGCAGCCGCACGACTGCCGGATCACGAGGGTGCCCTCGAAGAGCTCGTGCCGCGGCTGGTCGCACCTCGCCGATCCGTCGCCCGCCCACCCGACCAACCGCCTCCATCCGGGGTGATCCGGCGGTCGAGCCGGTTCCGAGGCGCCGGGATGAACCTGCTCTACGTGCCCACCCTGGCCCTGTTCGCGGTCTCCACCGTCTACCCGCTGCTGAGCGGCGTGCGGCTGTCGTTCACGAACGTCGTGCGCGGGCTGGTCGGCGCCGAGAAGGGCTGAGCGCGGGGCGGGTGCGGCTCGAGCTCGCGCGCGAGTGGGCGCTTTCTGCCCGCTCGCGGCCCGGGGCCGGTGTCGTGTGGCCTTCGCGTCGTCGTGTCGTGCTCGTGCGCGACACGATGCCGCGAACGCGACACGACCCCGGGAGGCGCGGTGTCCGCCCGGCCCGCACCGCGCCTCCCCGGGGGGGCGAGTTGGTGCCCGCCGCGCCGCCCACGCGAGTGGGCGCTTGCTGCGGGTGCGAGACCCCGCGACCCGTGGTTTCTGCCCGCTCGCCAGGACGGTCGCAAATTTGCGACCGTCCTGGCGCGCAACGAGGTTCGTGAGCGGCGTGTCTGCCCCTGCCGAGGCCATTCGGTCGCACATGACGAACCGACCCCCGGGGAGGCACGGTGCGGGTGCCCGGCGCGCTCGCAGGTCACGGTCGGGTAACGCACCAATCGGATTCCCGGGGGGCGGCGAACCACTGACATCCCCACCGGGAACAACGAAAGGTTTGATCATGAACGCATTCACGCGTAAGAACATCGCCAAGACCACCGTCGGCATCGTCGCCGCAGGAGCCCTGGCCTTCAGCCTCGCCGCCTGCTCGATGAACTCCGACAGCACCAGTGGTTCGGGTTCGTCGTCGTCGGCGTCGTCCGAGCCGTCGGCCGCCGCGACCCCGCTGGCCTCGCTCCCCGACCTGTCCAAGGGTGTCGACACCCAGGTCGCCGTCGACGCCTCCTTCGTCGACGCCCTCACCACGCTGGGTCTGACTCCGGGTGTCGTCGGCAACGCCACGTTCGCCAACGGAACGTTCTCGTTCCCCATCACCGGCGGCAACGTCGACTACTACGACCCCTCCGGCAGCGTCCGCCCCTACGTCCAGGGCGACATCAAGCACGACAACTCCGGCCTCAGCCTCACCGCGGGCGACACCAAGGTCGAGCTGACGAACTTCGACATCGACCCCGGCGCCTCCAAGCTCTACGGCGACGTCATCGTCAACGGCCAGACCGCGGCCAGCCACGCCTACCTGTTCAACCTCTGGGGTGGCTCGCTCAAGCCCCTCCAGATGGAGGGTGACAACGCCGTCCTCGAAGGCACCACCGTCCACATCTCCTCGGACGCGGCCGGCCTGTTGAACCAGACCTTCAAGACCGACGCCGTCAAGGCCGAGATGCTCGTCGGCGTCGCGAAGATCACCGTCGCCACCAAGTAGGTTTCCCTACCCCTGGCGACGCCGTGAGCCCGGCCTCTCCGAGGCCGGGCCCATGTCCCGGTGGAACCCCATCCCGCACCGCGGGGTGGGGTTTTTCCGTGCCACCAGCACCAGCGGACGAAACCGCACGTCCTGTTGCGAAAGAGGCGTCGTGTCGTGCACGAGCACGACACGACGCCTCATTCGCGACACGTCAGGCCACTCGACCTCAGTCCTGCAGGCCCTGCAGCCCGTTCAGGCGGTGGCGGCGCAGCAGCACCAGACCGACACCCGCGGCGAGCAGCAGCCCGCCGAGGCCGATCCAGGGCATTGCCTCCGAGCCGGTGTAGGCCAGCGGTCCGTACAGACCGCTCACGCCACCGTTACCGCCGCCCGAGCCGCCGGGGTTGTTGCCACCCGGGTTGCCCGGCGTACCCGGGTTGCCCGGTGTGCCGGGGTTGCCCGGCGTACCCGGGTCGCCGGGCACGCCCGCCAGCACGAGCGTGAACTGCACCGTGGCCGGGCCCTGCGACAGGCCCGCGACGGTCTGCGTCGCCGAGGCGGTGTGCTGACCGGCCGCGACTCCGGGGAAGATCACGGCCCAGGTGCCGTCGGCCCCCGCGGTCGTGGTCTGCGGCGACGTGCCGTTCTCGAGCGTGACGACGACGGTCGCACCGGGCTCGGCCGTGCCGGTGACCGGCACCGCCGTGGTCGTCTGACCCTGCGGCACCGTGATCTGCGCGCCGTTGGCCGGGCTGGTGATCGCGATCGGGGCGAACGCGGCGGCTCGCACCGTCGCGCTGGCCAGATCGATGGTCGCCAGGTCGACGGCGGGCAGCACCTCGAGGCGCACCGCGCGGACGGTCGTCGAGCCGGCGTCCGTCCCGGCGGGGTCCGCGAAGCCGGGGTCGACCTGCGAGTTGATCGTGATGCGGACGATCTGGTTCACGATGTCGAAGATCGGCGACAGGGCGGTGACCGCGGCCGTCGCGAGATCGGTGACCGACGCCTCCAGGGTCGTCAACGCCGCCCCCGTCAGGATCGGGTCGACCACGGCGGCGACGACGGGCAGAGCGGTGTCGGTGACGAGCGTCGTGACGGCCGGGGTGAGGACGGCCGCGAACGGGGCGAGGCCTCCGGTCGGCGTGACGGTGACATCCGCGGCGGTGGTCGTGCCACCCACGAGGTCGCCGAGCGTCGTGTCGACCGAGACGGCCAGTCCGCCGAACGGTGCTCCGAGCAGCGAGGCGGCCGCGTCGATGTCGACGGTCAGCGCCGTCGCGTCGAGCGTGTTCGAGACGGCGGTGGTGAGCGCCGTCGGCAGCTGGTTCGTCAGGATGTCGCTGATCGCCTCGGTGATCTGCTGGTTGAGCACGTCGCTCTGCAGCAGCACCGTGTTGGCAGGCTGGTCGTTGAGCGACTGCAGCTCGGCGATGTCGACGACGATCGTGCCCGCCGCGAGGTCGATGGTGACCGGGCCGCTGACGAAGGTTCCCTCGGTGACGCTGGCCAGCGCCTCCTGGAGGTCGACGTCCACGGTGGCCGTGACGGTCGGCTGGTCGACGACGAGGGCGCCCGCACCGAGGCCGTTGACCAGCGTGGTCAGCGGAGCCGTGAGCGCGGTGCCGGCACCGTCGAGCGCGCCGTCGGCGCCGATGGCCCCGTTGACGCCGTCGCTCGCGGTCCCGAGTGCGGTGTTCAGGTCGGCGACGAGGTCGGCGAGCAGGGGGCTCGTGACGTCGAGGTTCGCCGAGGCCACCTGGTAGTCGGTGGTGACGGTCGGGTCGCCGAACGTGCGCTGGGCGGTCGCCTGCGCCGAGAGTGCCCCGAGCTCGAGACCGAGCTGGCTCACGACGTCGTCGACGCCGAGCCCGGTCAGCAGCGGGGCGAGGTCGACCGATGCTCCCTCGCCGGGGGCGCCGGTCCCGACGGCGATGCTGCCGTCCGCGCCGATCAGGCCGGAGGCGGCGACACTGCCGAACGCATCCGTCGAGGAGTACTGCCCGTCGACCCCGAGGGTCACGAGGCCCTGGTCGCCGAAGAGCTGGACGCCGTTGCCGAGGTCGAGCTGCAACGCCTGCAGCGCCGTCAGGTCGAGCGGGTCGACGGACGAGTCCGCGGCACGATCGGCCCCGGTCGCCGAGTAGGCGCCCGCGAGTTCGGCGATCGTGTCGAGGTCGACGGCGCTCGAGCCCGAGAGCAGACGCCCCTCGGCCTCGGTCACGTCGGTGGGGACGGCCTGGGCCGGGATGGCCGAGACCGCGATCAGGAGAACCGAGACCGCCGTGACGGCCCCGACCCGCGCGAGCCGCGCAGGGTGCTGTGAAGACATGTGTACTCATTTCTGACGGACGGGTCCGTCACTGATCCCTCTCGTCGAGCGAGAGTCGACAGGCCGCTGGTCAACGGCCCGGAGTCGGGTGTGCGCACGCGGACGTCGACGACGTCAGGAGGCGCGGTGTGCGTCAGCCGGAGGACCTCACCCCCTCGAGACTCGGGGCTGGGCCGGCGCAGGGGGCGAATCGGCGATGGCGCGACGCACCGCGCGGCGGGGCCGCTTCGGGAGCACGCAGCCGTGTCGGCGCGCGCAGTCCATCGTCGATTCGCATCCTGATCCTTCCGGCGACACGGACGCCCCCAGGCGCCGGCGCGGAGACCGCGATCGGTGGTTAAGCGATCGCGGGTCGAGTCGGTGTGGTGAGGACCGACCGTTCCGCGCTGTGTCTTGCGCAGAACCCTACGCGGTGGGACACCGACTTCTCCACCCCTATTCTGGTGACATCGTGACATCCCACGAGCGCGAGGTCAGAGCCAGTGCCTCCGGCGGAAGGTCACGAACAGCACGACGCTGAGCGCCAGCATGAGTCCGAGCGCGAACGGGTAGCCGAGGTGCCAGTGCAACTCGGGCATGTTCTCGAAGTTCATGCCGTAGATGCCCGACACGAGGCTCGGTGCGAACAGGATCGCGGCCCAGGCCGAGATCTTCTTCACCTCTTCGCCCTGCGCCATGGACTGGTGCGCGAGGCGGCGACTCTCCTCGCCCTGGGCGAGGCTGGCGCTCGTCATGCGGCGCATCGCCTCGTTCTGCTCCTGCGTCACCAGCGTCGAGTGCAGCGTGAGCGCGTTCTCGAGCAGCGCGCGGAAGGTGTCGACGCGCTCGACGATCCGCAGGGCGTGGTCGAGCACGTTGCGGAGCTGGTTCTGCACGTCGTCGCCGGTGCCGTACTTGTGCGCACCGCGCAGCAGGGCCCGCACGATGTCGGGCACCGGGCTGACCGCTCTCTGGAACCCGATCACCTCGGACAGCAGCTGATAGATGCGCTTGGACGAGTCGGGGTCGACCTGGCCGTCGAAGAGGTCGTCCTCGATCTCGTCGATGTCGTCCTGGACGCCGTTGATGACGGGCGTGTAGCCGTCGACGATCTCGTCCAGGATCGCGGCCAGGACGATCTCCGACCCGGTGGCCAGCGCCTCCGGGTCCTGCTCGAGGCGACGGCGCACGGCGGCCAGGTCGGGACGGCTCGCGTGCCGGACGGTCACCGCGAACTGCGGCCCGGTGAACACGTGCACCTCGCCGAACTCGACGACCTCGTTCTTCTCGTCGTACCAGGCGGGCCGCAGCACCACGAACAGGGTGTCGCCGTATCGCTCGAGCTTGGCGCGCTGATGCCCCTTGCGCGCGTCCTCGACCGAGAGCGGATGCAGGTCGAACTCGTCCGCGACGGCCGTCAACTCGGCCTCGTCGGGGCGGAGCAGGCCGATCCAGGCCATGCCTCCCGCCGTCGACTCGAGCGCGGCGAAGGTGCCGGCGAGGTCGGTCGGGGTCGCGATGCGGCGCCCGTCGAGGTAGATGCCGTTGTCGATCAGCGACATGGGGGTCTCCTGTTCGTGCAGGAGGCGAGGTCGTGCCGAGCCGCACCCGAAGGCGCGGCGAGGACGTCAGAACGTCAGGGGCGCGCCCGGGTCAGCAGGTGCGCCGATGTGTTCATGATCATCACTCATCGAGCACATCACCTGCCTTCGGTCGTCTCGGCCCGCAGCGGGCCGACCCGATGCTAGCCCAGGCGACCATGAGGAGGTGCGGGCCGGGTCCCCGGGGCCGGCACCGCGCCTCCTCGGGTCGCGTCGTGTCGCGTTCGCGGCATCGTGTCGTGCACCGACACGACACGATGACGCGAACGGCACACGACACCGGCGCGAGGCGCGGGTCAGCGGCGGCGGATCGCGACGGCGGCGACCTCGAACGGCTGCAGCGACACCGCGACGCGCGAGCCGTCGGTGACGGCGAGTGCTCCGCGCGGGTCCCCCAGGGAGGAGGCGCGCTCGGCCGAGACGACGGACGTCCCGACCGCGAGCGTGACCGTGACCGGCTCGTCCGCGAACGACTGCAGACGCACGAGCGACGTGTCGTCGTCCGCCCCCGCCACCACGGACACGAGCTGGACGCGCGGGTCGTCGAGCGTGAGCAACTCGGCCGAGGCCCGCGCACCCGCCCCGTCGCCTGCGTCCGCGCCCGCCTCCGCACGGCGCCCCCGTGCCGACACCGCGCCCAGCGGCCGCACGAGGTCGGCGGTCGTCGCGACGGCGACGGCCTCGATCGGCTCGTCGCGCCGCGAGCGCACGCCCACCGCGTACTCGAACGTCGCGGTGAAGCCCTGCTCGATCGGGAAGTTCGTGTCCCACACGTTGTTGTGCACCCACGAGAAGATCGTCGCGGGCTCGAACGGGCTCGTGCTCGGCGGGAACGGCGCGTACGGCAGCGAGATGGTGCCCGGCTGCACGAGCGGGACGTCCTTCGTGACCCAGACCACCGCCTCCTCGGCGTCGGCGATCGTGACCCAGTTGCGGATCGCCCGCATGTGCTGGGGCGCCCCCGGGATGTGCGCGATGCCGTCGCCGGTGACGCCGCCCGAGACCTCGAAGTGCAGCACGGGCTCGGCCGCGGCGAACGGGAAGGCGAAGAACGCGCTCTCCTTGACGCGGGTCACCGGCTTGACGAGCCGGTTCGCGATCAGCAGCCGGGGCTCGCCGTGACGCAGCCGCAGCGTGACCCGCACCGAGTCGACCCCGGCCGCGGCGAACTCGTAGACGAGGCGTTGCTCGACGGCGTCGGTCACCCGCTCCACGACGACGGCCGCGCCGCCGACCGAGCGAGAGGCGAGCAGTTCGAGGCGGTCCGAGACCGAGAGCTTGTTCGCGAGGTGGTTCACGCCCGCTCCCGACGAGCCGTACTCGTCGTAGACGTACGCGTTGAAGCCCGCGACCGAGCCGTCGTTGACGAGCTCGCGGCCCGTGGCGAGCTCGACGATCGACCGGATCGACGACGTCTGCTCGTCGACCTCGACCCGCAGGTGCTCGTTCTCGAGCGTGAGCAGCTCGCGACGCGGCGTCGTGTCGAGCGCGTGCACGACGGGCGCGTCCGCCGGCGCACCCGCAGCACCAGCACCAGCGCCGGCAGCCGCACCTGCACCCGCGCCCGCCGCCACGACGTCCACCCGCACGAACCCGAACGCCGGCACGTCCCGCACCTGCACGCCCAGCCAGCGCCCCGACTCGCGGTGCAGCGAGTTCGACTGCGGCTCGACCGTGTGCGGCAGCACGCGTCCGGTGCGTCCGTCGCGCAGCTCGACCGCCTGGTCGAGCGGCACCGTGGACTCCTTGAGCAGGAGGCGCACCACACCGGTGCGGGCGAGTCCCGACGCGTTCGCGACGACGAGCCCGGCGAGCGAGTCGGCCGCCGGCACCACCGTCGACGCGAGGTACACGAGCGCGTGCTCGGCCAGGTCCGCGCTGCGTTGATGCGCGGCGATGCCTTGCGAGACCTTCCACTGCCACTGCAACTCGCCCGAGTCGTAGCCCTCGTCGCCGTGCGTCCACGAGTTGCTCGCACCCCAGGTGTGCTCGTTGAACATCGAGATCGCGTCGTAGGCCGCGTCGGCGTCACGCCTCTCGGTCGGCACCGCCTCGCCGCCGAGCCACGCGGCCGCCTGCGAGAACGAGCGCGCGTCGGTGACCGTCGCCTGCGCCTCCCGCGTCAATGCCAGCGGCACCGCCGCCGAGCCGACGCCCTCGACCCACCAGTCGCCCCAGTCACCCTCGACCGTGACGAGGTCGTCGCCGTACTTCGCGTCGGCCTCGGCGAAGAAGTCCTCGTTGCGCGAGACGCGCAGGGTCGGCGAGGTCCAGGTCTCGTTCCAGCGCCGGACCGTCTCCGACAGGTGCGAGCGCGCCGGGCCGTTGTCGCCCATGAACCCCTGGGTGCGCAGGTGCAGCACGTCCCACGGGTAGCCGTCGCGCCCCTCCGTCTGCTCGCCGTGCGCGCCGAACACCCCGGGAGGGAAGGGATAGCCGCGCGTCGCGAGCGCCGTCAGGTACGCGGGCAGCAGCGCCTCCGCCGACTCGTAGGACTCGGTGAGGCCGACCATCGGCCCCTCCATGTAGGCCAGTCCGTGCGGGCTGTCGGTCATCCAGACGAGCACCGAGTTGCCCGCCGGGGTCCGCCAGCGGAACATCCGCGGCAGGTTCAGCGCGCCGCTCGTGTGCGGCTGCGAGCGCCCCGCCCAGTTGTGCGCCACGGCGAGGTAGTCGACGCCGACCTCGCTCAGCGCGTCGGGCAGACCGGCCACCTGACCGGGCACGTCGGTCTGCATCGCCGTCGTGAACTCGATGCCGTACCGGTCGCGGATGCGCCGCGCCTCCCGCATCAGCTCGTGCAGCTCGTCGGTCGAGCAGGTGTCGGTGTGCAGGTTGAACGGCATCGCGCTGAGGCCGATCGAGCCCTCCTTGACGAGCCGGACGAACTCGGCGACGTCCGCGGCCGGGCGGTGCTTCTCCCAGTCGACGAACGCCCACAGGGCCTCGACGTTCCACCGGAACCGCGCCTCCTCGGGCCAGTCGGCCGTGTGACCGGCGAGCTCGACCGCCGAGTCGAGGTACGACCGCTGCTCGGCGATCACCGTCGCCTGCGGGTCGGTGTAGCCGAAGTCGAAATGCGAGTGGTGGACGACGTGCACCGACCAGTCGCGCTGGGGCAGCAGCGTGAACGTGACCGTCTCGGCGCCGAGACCGGGCACGGCGAGCGTCACCTCGGTCGGCTCGGCGACCTCGCGCACGAGCAGGCGCACCGACGCGGCGTCGGGCGCGGGGGCGGTGCCGAGCACGAGCCCGCCGTCCTCCCCGAGCCCGGTGGCCGAGGCCGCCGTCAGCGACGCCACGGTCGCCCGCGCCGCCGTCTCGGCATCGTCGAGGAGCAGCCGGACACTCTGCACCGCGACCCCGTCCACGGTCGTCTTGAGCGGCTCGGGCAGCACGCGGACGCGCGCGCCGCCGATCGCCGCGGTGGCGACGAGGGCGCGGTCGATGAGCCCGTCGCGGGCCTCGAGGTGAGACCAGGGCTGGGCGGCGATGAGGGCGGGGGTGGTCATGACTGTGGATACTCCGTCGGGGGTGCGGGCGGCGAGGGATGGAAAGCGGAGGAGGCGCGGGTCGGCCTCCGAGGAGGCGCGGCCCCGCAGGCGGGCCAGCAGGCGCGGGTCACGCGGTCGGGTTCAACCCGCGACCGAAGAACCGCTGGAACGCGAAGAACACGACGATCGTCGGCAGCGACGCGACGAGCGCGCCGGCCAACGCGACCGGCGGCCCGAACGTCGAGTAGTTACCCGTCAGGTCGGCGAGGGTCGCCATGACCGGCCGGATGTTCGAGCTGGTCGACAGGGTGAGGCCGAACAGCAGGTCGTTCCAGATCCAGGTGAACTGGAACACGAACGCCGCGAGCAATGCGCTGACCGACAGCGGCAGGTGGATGCGGAAGAACATCCGCACCCAGCCGGCCCCGTCGAGCGACGCCGCCTCGCGGATCTCGCCGGGCAGGCCGGTCATGTGACCCCGCACGACGAAGAACGCGAACGGGATGGTCAGCGCGACGTAGACGAGCAGCATGCCGTACTGGGTGTCGAACAGGGAGGCGGCGGCATAGCCGGTGAACAGCGGCGACAGGAAGGCCTGCAGCGGCAGGATCGTGCCGACGTAGATCAGCCAGAACCAGAGCGTCGGCCGCTTGAGCGGCATGATCGTGACCGCGAACGACGCGAGTGCGGCGATGAACACGGCCGCCCCGGCGCCGACGACCGAGTAGAGCAGGCTGTTCAGCATGCCCTGGCCGACGTTGGCGTTGGCGAACGCCGTCTGGATGTTCTGCAGCAGCGCCCCCGAGGTCGGCCACCAGGTGGGTGTGCCGGTGTACTCGTCGCCGGGTGTGAAGGCGTTGACGATCAGCAGGTACGACGGGATCAGCCAGATCAGCGACACGACCGTGAGGACGAGCGCGAGGACACGGCGGGAGGTCTTCGTCATGGGTTCCTCTCAGAGCTGGTTCGGTCGGAGCTGACGACGGAGGTACGCCCACGAGGCGACCACGACGACCACGGTCAGGAAGACGGCGACCGCCGCACCCGAGCCGTAGCGCGACAGCGTGAACGTCTCGCGGTACATCGTGAGCGCGAGCGTCTCGGAGGCGGTGCCCGGGCCGCCGTTGGTGAGCAGCAGCACCTGGTCGAAGACCTTGAGGCTGCCGACGATCGAGATGCCGATCACGACGACGGTCATCGGGCGGAGCTGGGGGAACGTCACGCTCCAGAACAGGCGCCAGCCCGAGGCGCCGTCGATCTGGGCGGCCTCGAGCGTGTTCGGCGGGATCGATTGCAGGCCCACCAGGAAGAGGATCACGCAGGCGCCGGTCGCCTGCCAGGTCGTCGCGACGATCATCATGACCGTGTTGAGGGGCCACTGCAGCAGCCACTGGGCGACGAGCCCGTCGAGGCCGAACGCCTCGAGGATCGTGTCGAGGCCGCCGTCGGTCGACAGCATGAACGTCCACACGACGGCGGTGGCCGAGCCCGAGATCGCGTACGGCAGCACGATCGCGAAACGGGCGACGGCGCCGAGCTTCAGCTTCCACGTGGCGACCGCGATCGCGAGACCGATGCCGACCGGCAGCACGAGCGTGCCCACGACCCACATCAGGGTGTTCAGCAGGGACTGGAAGAACACCTGGCTCGTGAACAGCGCCGTGTAGTTGTCGAGCCCGATCCAACGCCGGGTGAAGCCGTTGTCGTCGAAGAAGCTGCGGTAGATCGTGAACACGAACGGCGCCACGATCAGCACCGTGACGAGCGCGATCGCCGGGGCGAGGAACCCGGCGGCCGCGAGACGTGAGCCCCACGAGCGGCGTGCGGCGGGCCGGGTCGCCGGGGCGACCGGTTCGGTCCGCTCGACGGGGTCGAGGACGGCGGCGGGTTGCGTCAGGCTGCTCATGCGGCGTTCCAGGTCTTCCACTCGGTCGTGGCCCGAGCCTGCATCGATCGGAGCGTCGCCGTGCCGTTCGATTTCGACGGGTTGACCATGAACGACCCGAGGTCTTGCACGTTGCCCTCGATCAACGGCGTCGGCGAGGCCTCCCAGTAGCGCGTGAGCTGCACGGGCTTGGAGGCGGCGACCTCGGTCGCGAGCGCCGTGACGAGGTCCGATTTCGGAAGGGCCGCGGGGTTGGGACTGGTGTCACCCAGGAAGCCGACCCACGCCTCCTGCACGTCCGTCGCCAGCCAGTTGGCAGCGACGTCGACGGCCTCGCGATGGCGATGCGCCTTGACCGGCACCGAGAGCGAGCCGCTCTCGACGACCACGGCCTGCTCGGTCGACGACTCGTAAGGAGGCACGCGGAAGAACCCGAGATCGGCGTCGGTCAGCCCCGCCGCGAGCATCGAGTTCGCGAACCAGGTGCCGTAGAGCATCATGCCGAAGCTGCCCTTCTTCACGAGGCCGGGCAGATCGTTCGACGTCACGTCCGGGGCCGAGAAGAGTCCCTGCGCGTACATGTCCGACCAGACGTCCATCGCCTTCGCGGCGGGTGCGTCGAGGTAGCTGGCCTTGTTCGTCGTGACGGCCTGGTAGTACTCGGGGTCGATCGAGGCGAGCAGTTGCATGAACCAGATCTCGGACTCCCACGTGTTGGCGCCCGGCGAGTGGATCGGCACGATGCCCGCCGCCTTCAGCGTCGCGGCGGCGGCGAGCAGCTCGTCGAACGTGGTCGGCACCTCGATGCCGTTCTCGGCGAACGCCTTCTTGCTGTAGACGACCGCGTAGTAGCTCTTGTAGAGCGGCACGCCGTAGGCCTTGCCCCGGTACGAGAACGACTCCCGCTGCGCCGGGTCGACCCAGCCCTTCGCGATCACGTCGTCCCAGACGCCGTTGAGGTCGGTGAGGATGTCGGCGCGCGCGATGTCCTGCAGGCGGTAGCCGTTCGTCCACTTGATCAGGTCGGTGCTGCTGTCGGTCTGCGCCGTCATGCGGATCACCTGCGTGTAGTTGTTCACGCTCGCGATCGACCGCGACTGGATGCGCTCGCCGATGCGCTTGTCGAGCACCTTCGAGGCGGCCGCGTAGCCGGGGCCCCAGGTCGGGTTGTCGCTGTTCAGGGTCACGACGCCAGCGGGCGACGGCAGGGTGTCGGTGCCCCGCGCGCAGGACGCGAGCACGGCGGTCAGCAGGCCGGTGGCGCCCAGGGCGAGGGCGGAGCGGCGTGTCATGTCGAGCCGACCCGAGTTCGAGTGGTCCATCCGTGCTCATCCATTCATCGTCGAATTGATAACGTTACCAACCAGAAGGTAACACCATCCGCGCCCCTGGACAACAGGCCGTGTCCTGTATACCTGGAGCATGACGGCATCGGCAGAACCACCGCCTACCGGCAACGACGTCGGTGCCCGCACCGACCCGGCGACGGGCTCGGGCCGCGGCTCGCAGCTCACCGTCAAGGACATCGCCCGAGCCGCCGAGGTCAGCCCGATGACCGTCTCGCGCGTGCTCTCGGGCGGCAAGAACGTGCGACCCGCGCTGCGCGAGCACGTCGAGCGGGTCATCGCCGAGGCCGGCTACCACCGCAACGAGAACGCCCGCAGCCTGCGCCCCGGCCAGCGCTCGGGCCTCGTCGGCGTCATGATCACGAACATCGCGAACCCGTACTACGCGGCGATGGTGCAGGGCATCGAGCAGGTCGTCGCGGCGACCGGGCGGCGCATCCTTGTCGGCACGACCAACGAGGACGCGGCACTCGAGCGACAGCTGCTCGCCGACTTCCTCGGGCGACAGGTCGAGGGGCTCGTCGTCGTGCCCGTGGGGCAGGACCCGGCGCCGTTCTCGGCCGAGCGCCTCCGCGGCACACCCCTCGTGCTGGCGTCCCGCGCCATGGACGGGCTGGAGGCGGACGTCGTCCTGCTCGACGACGTGCGCGGCGCGTTCGAGGCGACCACGACCATGCTCGCCGAGGGGCATCGGCGCATCGCCTTCCTCGGCAACAAGGTGACGGTCTCGACCGGCCAGCGCCGCCTCGATGGCTTTACGGCGGCGCACCGCGAGCGCGACGTGCCGCTCGACCCGGCGCTCGTCACCCTCGGGCTGCAGGACGCCGCGGCGGCGGAGGCCGCGACCAACGCGCTGCTCGACGACTCCGACCCCCCGACCGCCGTGTTCGCAGCGAACAACCGCATCAGCATCGGGGTGATCCGGGCCATCACGCGGCGAGCCGGGGCCGGTTCCGGTTCCGGTTCCGGGTCCGGTGCCGGTGCCGGTGCCGGTGCCGGTGCCGGTGCCGGTGCCGGTGCGAAGCTGCCGGCGCCGCCGGTGCGGCTGTTCGGCTTCGACTCGTTCGAGTTCGCCGACATGGCGCCGATGCCGCTGTCCGTGGTCGACCACGATCCCGCCGAGCTCGGTCGGATCGCGGCCGAGATGCTCCTCGGCCGACTCGACGGCTCGGCCTCGGACGCGGCGCCGCGGCTCGTCGAGCTGCCGGTGCACCTCGTCGACCACTGACCGACGCGGCTCCGCCCGCTCGCCCCGTTCAGGCGCTCGTTCGGCCGGTGGGTCGATCGCGTGACGCGTGCCGGCACGGACTACCGAGGCGTCTCGAGAGGCGATCGCCTAACGAAACGGCTCGGCCCCTCGTCGGCACTCGGAGGCGAGCCGAAGCGCTTGCACGGAGCGTCGTTGTTGTTCCGAGCGGTGGCGGCCATTGGCGGGAGAGGGATGTGGTGCTGCGACGACGGGTATGAGCCGGGGGTGCTCGTCCAGGGTGAGGTGCCGCATGACTCCGTCGAGGGCGGCGGTCCCGTACGTGACGATGGCGTCGAGCACGGGGAGCACCTCGAGCAGCGCTCCGAGGGCATGTCGCCCCTCGTCGATGTCAGCTGGTCGTACGCGGCCGGGGATCTCCCACGGGATGAGGTTCCAGCGGAGGTACTCGTTGCGTGCGAGTCCGGATTCGATCCGGGCTGCTCGGAACGCCGTCGCGGTCGGGCCCGGGTTGTCCTCGCTGCAGATCGCCGTATGCGCTGCCGCGATCGTCTGGGGGCCCGGTGACTGCATGAGGACCAGCACACGGCTGGAGGTGCCGCCGGATCGTGGGTCGAAGCTCGGGACGAACCGTCGTGAGCCGTCGGGCGCGGTTCGCCATGTCTCGGCGAGGGCGTTCAGCAATCGAACGTCCGCGAGCTCGTCGGCGGTGCTCATGCCGGCTGTGGTGGCGCGAGGAGTGCGCCGCGGATGACCGAGCCGTGGAACGTGCGGACGGCAACGGTGATCCATGCGGCGACGAGGCCGGCGTAGTAGACGACGGCGAGGACCGCGACGACGGTGAGCCCGGAGTGCAGGGCCAGGCCGTTGAGGCCGGTGACGCAGGTGCCGACGGGGAACGTGAACGACCACCATGTCAGGCTGAAGGGCAAGTGCTCTCGGGCGGTCCTGACCGTGATGGCGAGGGCGATGACCGTCCACAGCAGCGCGAAGCCGAGCATCGCGAAGCCGTACACCAGCGCGACGACGAGGAGCGCGTGGGCGGTGGAGGCGTCGATGACGGTGGGGGCGTTCGTGGCGAGCAGGTTCACGGCGGTGATCGACTGCCCGACGGGGCCGAGGACGATCCACAGGGTCGGGACCATGCCTGCGGCGCCGATCTTGTGCTGCGCGAGTCGGTTCCAGATCAACGTGATCACGACCAGCGACGTGATGAGACTGAGGCCGAAGAAGCCGTAGCAGGACCAGAGCAGGGTCTCGCGCGCCTGACCGGCGGGGGCGTACGGCAGGAGGAGGGCGCCGGTGGAGGCGGACACCATCGGCGGGACGATCGGCATCAGCCAGCCGCCGAACGCGGAATCGGGCTTGTTCTCGTGACGGGTGAACGCCAGGTACGGCACGAGGACCGCTGTGAGCAGGCCGCCGATGGTGCCGATGGTCCAGAGGACCCAGTCGACGGTGACGGCCGCGCTCAGACCGATCCAGTCCTTGCCGAGGAGGATCGTGCCGGCACCGACGGTGAGGAACGCCATCGGCGGGGCCCCGTAGAAGTGCGAGATCACCGGGTGCAGGTGGTGCTTGGCGGCGGTGCTGCGGTAGCGGACCCAGTGCAGCACCGTCGCAACCGTGAGGGCGACGAGCAGGACCGCGGCGACCGCCCACACCACCGTCGCCGCGAACCGGAGCCCTGGGAACTGCAACGGCAACGACGCAGCGGCGACGGCGACGATCCCGGTCCCCATGATCGACGCGAACCAGTTCGGGGTCAGGTTCGACACGATCAGGCCAGGCCGCTCCAGCTCTCGGAACAATCGCCGTTCTCCCACGACATGCTCGGACGTTGCGGGTGCGTGGGCGAGGTGAGCGGACATGCACCCATCGTGCGCCTGTCCCCCCTGGTTCGGGAACGGCGAACTCATTGGCGGGGCACAATGGTTGCTTGTGGCACTGCGGCGGTTGACGGACCGAACACTAGACCTCGATACCCTCGAGGTCCTCGTCCGCGTCGCGGACACCGGGTCGTTGACCCGCGCGGCCGACGTGTTGGGGGTGACACAGCAGGCGGTGTCTGCGCGCTTGCGTGCCGCGGAACAAGCCATCGGTCAGCCGCTGGCGCACCGGACGGCATCCGGGACCGCTCTGACCGATGCTGGGCGGGTGGTACTCGGTCTCGCCGTTCCGGTCTTGGAGGCGTCGCAGCGACTCGAAGCGGGGGTCGCCGCGCTCAAGGAACCGGCGGGACACCTCGTGGTCGCAGCGTCTCAGACGATCGCCGAGCTCCTCCTGCCCGGATGGCTGCTCGACCACCGGGCTGCCGCGCCCGATGCGTCGGTGCGATTGATCGCGGGCAACTCCGCCGCTGTGATCGACCTCGTTCGATCCGGCGCTGCCGACGTCGGGTTCACGGAGACTCCTGCCGCGCAACCTGACCTCTCCTCGCTCGTGGTCGCCGAGGACGAACTCGTGGTCGTCGTCGCCCCGCACCATCCGTGGGCGCACAGCCCGGGCATCACCGCGGCCGACCTCGCGGAGACGCCGCTGCTGCTCCGCGAGGAAGGGTCCGGCACCCGCGCCACGGTCGAGGCGTGGCTCGACGATGCGGGACGTACCCTGGTTCCGCCAGCCGCGGTACTGGAGACGACGGGCATCATTCGCGCCAACGCTCGAGCGGGCATCGCGCCGGCGGTGATGAGTCTGCGCACCGTCGGTCGTGACCTCGCCGACGGTGCCCTCGTCCGGGTACCGCTGCTCGGCCCGCCACTGATCCGGTCGCTGCGTGCGATCTGGTCTGGCCCCCCAGGGCCCGCCGTCAAGGCGTTCCTGGACACCGCTCGCGGCTCAGACACCGGCGGTCAGATCAGTCCGTAGGGCAGCTCCGGGTGCTGCTCGGCGATCTCGGTGAGCCGGTTGTACTTCGCGACGCGTTCCCCGCGGGCGGGTGCGCCGGACTTGAGCTGCCCGGTGCCGGTCCCGACGACGAGGTCCGCGATGAACGTGTCCGTGGTCTCGCCGGAACGGTGGGAGACCATGCTGGCCATCCCGATGCTGGTGGCGGTGGCGATCGCGCCGAGCGTCTGGGAGACGGTGCCGATCTGGTTCGGCTTGATCAGTGCCGCGTTCGTCAGGTGCTGCTCGCCGCCCTCCCGAATGCGCTGCGGGTCGGTGACGTAGAGGTCGTCGCCGACGATCTGAATCCGGTCGCCGAGCGCTGCCTGCATGCGGCGGAACCCCTCGTGGTCGTCCTCCGCGAACCCGTCTTCGATGCTGCGGATCGGATACGCGTCGACCAGGTGCCGGTAGTAGTCGACCAGCCCGTCCTGGTCGAGGCTGTCGTCGAGCATCCGGTACGAGCCGGCGCCCTGGAAGAACTCGTTCGCGGCCGGGTCGAGGGCGATCGCCACCTGATCGACACCCGGCTCGTTGCCGGCCGTGCGGATCGCGGTGACGAGCAGGTCGAGCGCTTCCTCGGGCGCGGCGATGGACGGTGCGAAGCCGCCCTCGTCGCCGAGGCCGAGACTGCCGAACCGGTCCCGCACCAGGGTCGAGAGGGCGTGGTAGACGTCCGCGCCGATACGGACGGCGTCGGCCATCGAGCCGGCGTTCACGGGGGCGATCATGAACTCTTGGAAGTCCAGCTTGTTCGCTGCGTGCGCGCCGCCGTTGAGGACGTTGAAGTGCGGCACCGGCATCCGCGGCGTCGAGCCGGTGATCTCTGCGATCCACTGCCAGAGCGGGAGGTCCGCGGCGTGGGCGAGGGCCCGGGATGCGGCGATCGAGGTGGCGACGACGCTGTTCGCGCCGAGCCGACGGTACCCGGTGGTGCCGTCGAGTTCAGCGAGGGCAGCGTCGATCTGCCCGATCGCCGACCAGGACCGGCCGGTGAGGAGGCCCGCGATGTCGGTGTCGATCAGGTTGAGCGCCTGAGTGACGTCACGGCCGCCGAACGCGGAACCGCCGTCACGGAGCTCGCCGGCTTCGTGGGCGCCGGTGGATGCGCCCGCGGGGGCGTCCCCCGTGACGGTGCGGCCGTCGTCCAGCTCGAGGAACACACGGACCGTCGGGTAGCCGCGGGAGTCGAGGATGCGGGTGCCGTGGACGGCGTCGATGGTGACGGGGTGGTCGTGGTGGGTGACGTACTCACCCTGGTGGGCTCCGTGGTGGTGAGTGCCGCTGATGTAGTCGTTCATGGTGACGCTCCTTCGGTTCGGTTCGGTTCGGTTCGGTTCGGTTGGGTTGGGTCATGCGTCGGGCTGGGGTGTGGTTGCGGGGATGCCCCTGGGACGCCGAGAGACGACCTGCTGGCGGTCAGATGGTCACAGGGTGGCGCCGAGAAGAATGCCGGCGGTCGCGGCGGCGACGGAGACGACGAGCATCCCGAGACCGTTGATCGCGGCTGCGGTGATCCGGCCGCTGCGGGCGAGGCGGACGGTTTCGAAGCTGGCGGTGCTGAACGTGGTGTAGCCGCCCATCATCCCGGTGCCGAGAACCGCAGCGGGCAACGCTCCGAGGTGGGTGGCGGCGCCGACGAGGAGTCCGAGCAGCAGCGACCCGGTGATGTTGATCGTCAACGTGCCGAGGGGGAGCCGGAACTCCCGGCCGGTGTTGATCAGGCCGTCGAGGAGGAACCGGCCGGCAGCGCCGATGCCCCCGCCGAGGGCGACGGCGAGGATGAGGGCGACGTTCATGCTTCCTCCCTTCGGGGACGGAACCAGCCAGCGACGACGAGACCGACCGCGGTCGCGATCGCGCCCGACAAGACGGTCAGGAGCGCGTAGCCGGTGCCGCCGAGTCCGTGCCCGTCCAGGAACAGGGCGGCGGTGGACTCGGCGAGGGTGCTGTAGGTGGTGAACCCGCCGAGGACCCCCGTGCCGAGGAGCAGCCGCAGCACCCGTCGCCGGCCGGCATCGGGCCCACGATGGGCGAGCGCTTCCAACAGCGCACCGAGGGCCAGCGCTCCGGTGACGTTGATCCAGAAGATCGACCAACTCACCCCGCCATCGGCGGGGAGCGCGCTGCTGATGACGTCGCGGAGGGCGGTACCGGCGGCCCCACCGAGCGCGACGAGGCCGACGTACCGCCAGCGCAGATGCACCGGCCGCATCGCTGCTGACGGGTCGGCGACGTCGACGTCGGGGTCGGAGGGGAGCTGGTCATCGGGCATCGTGGTGTCCGTTCGGGTGGTCATGTTCCGCCTTCTGCCGCGACCAGCGCCGCGGCGTGCTGTGCTGCTACCGGATCGAGGAACGCCCCACCACGCGGGACGAGGGCACCTGTGGCAGCGAGGTGGTACTGCAGGGGTTGCCCGGTTGGCAGGTTGAGCTTCTCGAGCTCCGGGTCGGTGAGGCCGTCGATGCAGGCGCAGAGTGCGCGGAGCGAGTTCCCGTGCGCGACGACGAGGACGCGCCGCCCTGCCCGCACCATCGGCAGGAGCCGGTCCTGCAGCACGGGGCGGACCCGATCGATGACGTCCGAAAGCGCCTCAGTAGGTCGGAGGGCGCCCTCCGGCAGATCATGCAGCGCCGCGCTTGACCGCAACGTCTCCAGTAGCTGCGGTGACATGGGCGGTGGTGTGCCGGTACGGGATCTGCGGAGCCGTACGTACGCGTCATCACCGAGTGTGTGGCGGGCGTCGGTTTTCGTCATCCCGGTCAGGGCGCCGTAGTTGCGCTCGTTGAGCTCCCACACCGCGTCCGTGGGCACCTGCGTCCCGAGGACTTCACAGAGTATCTCGGCAGTGCGGACGGCTCGGCGCAGTGTCGAGGTGACCACGATGTCCGGCCTGATGTGGTCCGACCGCAGGAGCCGTCCCGCCGCAGATGCCTGCCGCTCCCCGCGGGGCGTGAGCGGGACGTCGAGGAGACCGGTGAAGGTGCCAGCTTCGTTCGCGGTGCTCTCCCCATGCCGCAGGAGCATCAGCGTGCCCGTCACGGGGCATCCGAAGGTCGGAGGACGGTGAGGCCGACCGGTTCATGCGGGACGACCAGCACCGGCCGGTGCTGGTGATGGGTCAGGTGCGCTGCGACGGACCCATCGAGCAGTTCCGCGATCCGGCGTCGGCCGGTCTGCGACCCGACCACGATCATCACCGCATCACGCTCCTCCGCCACCGCGGCCAGTGCGCGACCCGGATCCCCGACCCGGGAGACGATCTCCGCGTCGACGAACCGCGCTCCAGCAAGCTCGCGAATGAGCCCTACGTCATCGTCGGGCAGCTGCCGCGGATCGCTGTCCGCCGTGTCCGGGTCGATCTGTTCGATGATCTCCGACCCGTCCGCACGCATCCCCGCGGACAGCAATGCCGGATCGACGACGACACACACCAGCGCCGCGCCGAACCGGTCAGCGACAGCAGCCGCAACGCCGACGACGTCGTGCACCTGGCCTGGCTGCACACCGACCACGACAACACCGACAGTGCCCGATTCGACCATGACATCTCCCTACCTCAGGCGCGCAAAAGCGCGACCAACTGAGATAGGGACTGTTGTCGACGAGTGTCGAGGTTGGGTCCGGCAAGCCCCACTGCCGGGTCCGAAGACATCACCAGTATGCACCCTCGACTCAGGCGCGGAAAGACCGAAAATTCGGGCGAGTCATCCGCGCCACGGAGCGCCACCAAGACAGCACTGAGAGATGCCGGTCGCGGAGGACCTTCACTGCCGTCGAGCAGCGCTCACCGACAGTCAGGTCCGCAACGGGCTGCTTCTACTGGAGCGGGGTTTGCCGCGGGCGCGTCAGACGGCGGGCTGAGGCTGCCGCAGACCGGTGACGAGCAATGTGACCATCTGCCGCACGTCGTAGTCGGGGTCGTTCGGCGCGTACGCGACGAGGTCGCCGACGGCGCGGATCAGCTGGTAGGCCGAGGTCGGCGCGACGACCTCTCCGGAGGCGCGGGCCGCGTCGAGCAGATCGCTCACGACGGGCACCAATCGCGTCACGAACAGCACGTGCAACGCCGTGAACTCGGCGGCGTCGCCGTCCCACACGCGACCGAGGCCGTGCTTCGTGCCGAGGAAGTCGACGAAGAGGTGCACCCAGCTGAGAATGGCGGCGAACGGCGTCGGCGACGTGGCGAGCAGGTCGGGCCCGGCCTCGGCGCACTCGTCGATCTGATGCCGGTAGACGGCGACGACCAGGTCCGAGCGCGTCGGGAAGTGCCGGTACAGCGTCGCCACGCCGACTCCCGCCGCGGCGGCGACCTCACGGACGGGCGCGTCGACCCCCGAGCTCGCGAACACGGTGGCCGCGGCGGTCAGCAACGCCTCCTGGTTGCGCTCGACGTCGCGGCGGCGCGGTCGGGAGTCGGGCTCGGGCGCGGCGGCGGTCATCCGCCCAGTCTCGCATGATCCAGCGCCCTTCCGGAACAGTGTTCCATTTGGGCTTGCAGAACGGATCGCTGTTCCGTATCGTGACGGAACGACGATCCGTTTCGGTCGCCTCCCTCTTCGAAAGGTCCTCATGCCCGCCCTCGACCCCACTCCCGTGATCAGCATCCGCCCCCTCGTCATCCCCGTCCCCGGGCGCGGTGACGACCTGCAGATCCGTGTCTCGGCCCCGGCCGAAGGCAGCGACCTGCCCGTCATCGTGATGGCCCACGGCTTCGGCCTCGACCTCACCGCGTACGACCCGCTGGTCGACCACTGGACGGCGCACGGCTTCGTCGTCGTCCAGCCGACCTTCCTCGACTCGGCGTCGCTCGGCGTCGCCCCGACCGACCCCCGCTACCCGACGATCTGGGAGGTCCGGGTCGACGATCTCGTGCGCGTCCTCGACGGTCTCCCGCGCCTCCTCGACGCCCTGCCCGGCCTGGCCGAGCGCGTCGATCTCGACCGCATCGCGCTCGCCGGGCACTCGTGGGGCGCGCAGTCGATCGGCATGCTGCTGGGCGCCCGCGTGATCGGGGCCGACGGCACACCGGGCGAGAGCCGCCTCGACCCGCGCGTGTCGGCCGGCGTCCTGCTCGCCGCGACCGGCATCGGCGGGGACGATCTGTCGCCTTTCGCCCAGGAGAACTTCGCCTTCATGAGCCCGGAGTTCGACTCGCTCACGGTGCCGTCGATCGTCGTCGCGGGCGATCACGACCAGTCGATGTTGTCGAGCCGTGGCCCCGACTGGTTCACCGACGTCTACCGACTGAGCCCCGGTGCGCGGCACCTGGTCACACTGTTCGGGGGCGAGCACTCCCTCGGCGGCATCCAGGCGTACGGCAGCACGCAGACGACGGACGAGAGCCCCGAGCGCGTCGCCCTCGTGCGCGAGACGACGACCGCGTTCTTGCGGACGGCGCTCGGCGTCGACGACGGCGCGTGGGCGCGCGTCGCGGCGGCGGTGTCCGCGGGCGCGGGCGCGGCATCGGCGGGTGCGGTCGGACGCATCGACTCGAAGTAGCGGCGGCGGCCCGGTCGCACCTCGTTCTGATCGACGCACCCCGTTATAGCGCGGTGCGTTGATCAGAACGAGGTGCGGCCCGGGGCGCACGGCCGGCGGTGACCGGCGGGCGCGCTCGATACGGTGGCGGGATGCGCTCTCTGCTCCGGCTCGACTCGTGGACCGCCTCCGATGTGGAGGAGGTGTTCTCGCTCGCCGACGAGTACCGCGCGGGTCGCGGACCGATGACGGCGGGGGCGGCCGTGATGTTCTTCCCGTCGACGAGCCTGCGCACGCGGGTGACGTTCGAACGGGGTGCCGCCCTGATGGGGCTCCAGCCGATCGTGCTCCCGAGCGGCACCCTCGACAAGCCGGAGGCGCTGGCCGACGTCTCCGGATACCTCGCCTCCTGGGCCGACATCGTGGTCGCCCGCCACGGCGACCTCGGAGTGCTGGAGGGTCTGGACGCACCCCGGGCACTGCCGATCGTGAACGCCATGACCGACGAGAACCACCCGTGCGAGGTGCTCGCCGACCTGTACTCGCTCCGGCAGCAGCGCCTCCTCTCGGGGTTGCGCGTCGTCGTCGTCGGAGCCGACGGCAACATCGCGCGGGCCTGGCAGGAGGCCGCCCGCGTGCTCGACCTCGATCTGCTCCACTGCGGGCCAGCCGGGCTCGAGCCTTCCGGAGCCCGGGCGACCGACGACCTCGACGCGGCGGTGCGCTCGGCCGACGTGATCGTGACGGACGGCCCCGGTCGGCATGCCGAGGCCCTGGCACCGTATCGCGTGACGGCCGCGCATCTCGATGCCGCGCCTCCTGGTGTCCTGCTCGCCCCGTGCCCGCCGTTCGAGCGCGGGCGCGAGGTCAGCGCCGACGCCATCGCTCACCCGGCCTTCGTCGGCCACGCCTTCAAGAAGTCGCTGCTGCCGGTGCAGCAGGCCGTCATGGCGTTCTGCCTCGGTCTCGGCTGACGCCGCTCGCGGCGGGCAGCTCCGCACCGACCCCGGATGGGGGTGTCGCCCGCTTCCCGAAACGGAGGGACAGTGAGACAGTCGTACATCGACGACTTCGAGGAGTGGGTGTCATGACCGCATCCGCAGTGACCGGCACGGGGCCGCGCCGCCCGCGCGAGCTGCTCGCGGCGCCGGGTCGAACCGGGCGCGCCCGCACCGATCCCTTCCCGTACATCGCGTGGCGGCGATGGCTGCTGCGCCTCGTCCTCGCCCTCCCGTACCTGCTGATCGGTATCGTCGGCGCGTCCACCGGCAGCACCCTCGCCGAGTCGACACCGAACATCGACCAGCTCGCCGGGGTCGCCGGCATCGACTGGAGCAGTAACGACATCTCGTGGATCGGCCGCTCGCACCCGCCGCTCGGCACCGCGCTCGTCTCGGTCATCCCCGGCGGCACGCTGGGGCTCGCCATCGTCGCCTCGCTGGCCGCCGGCGTCTTCTTGCAGAAGATGATCGAGGCGATGCACCAGCGACGGTTCCATCCCGTCAAGACCACGATGTTCGCCCTCGCCCTCGGCGCGAACCCGCTCTTCGCCTATACCGTGACGCAGAACATGGAGGGGTTCCTCGGCGTGGCCCTGTTCGGGCTCGGCGCCGCCGACATGATCCGCTTCATCGCCGGGCGCGACACCCAGGCCGGCTTCCGAGCCGGGCTGCTTTTCATGGCGGCCGCGCTGATGCAGGCGAGCGGGCTGCTCTACGTGACCGTCGCCGCCCTGTCAGCACCGCTCATCACGCTGGCGAGGCGCCACGAACGCGGAGCGCGCGTCGCCAACATCCTCGTCATCCTCTTCCCGACGCTGGCGATCTTCGCGTGCCTCGAGTTCCTCCGCATCGTCTTCCTGCACAGCAGCGCTCCACTGATCGCGAGCCGGCTCAGCTACACGCCCGAGCGGTGGGCGATCCTCCCCCACCTCGTCACGACGGTCGACGGTCTGCTGATCCTGGCGCCGCTCGTGAGCGGCTGGGCACTGGCCCTTCTCGTGCGTCGGCCGGGTGCGATCCTCATCTCGACGATGCTCTTCGCCTCCTTGATCGTCGGCTACGTCGTCGGCCTCATCCCGGCGAACGCGGGCGGCAACGTCTACCTCACGATGATCGTGATGGGCGTGGCCATCCTGCCCGCCGCGTCGACCACCCGGGCGAGCGTGCTCATCATCGCCGTCGCGGCACTCCAGGTCGCGATCGCGTGGGCGGCGGCCTTCAACCGTCCGGTCGTGAACGACTGGATGCACGCCCTCCTCACCGCCGCGGGGCTGACGTCGTGACCGCGTCCGACCGCCTCCGCCTCCGCGACATCGACCGCAGCCTGTCGCACGCGCGACTCGCGACCCGCTACGTCGCGGAGGACTGGCTGCCCGTCCGGCTGCTCGACGACGGCACCCTGCTCGTCGCCACCGCGCACCGCGCCCACGACGCCGCCCTGCTCGACGCGCTCCGCGAGGAGCAGGGCCGCCGGGTCCGCTTCGTCGAGGTGCCCGAGTGGGAGCTCAAGGCGCTCTTCGTCCGGCTGTTCAGCGACCACGTCGCCGACCGGGCCGCGAACACCCTGTTCGAGCGCAGCCCCGAGCTGTCCGGGCGGGTCGTGTTCTCGCGCGGTCAGAAGATCGGCGGCATCGTGCTCGCCGTCGTGCTCGTCGGTCTGGCGATCCCCTGGCCGTGGCAGGTGCTGACCGGCATCGTCACGGTGATCAGCGTCGTCTTCCTCGCCGGGACGGCGTTCAAGTTCGTCGTCGCGATGCAGGGCGCGCGCTACGACGTCGTCGAGCGCATCAGCGCGGCCGAGGTCGAGCGCCTCGACGACGCCGACCTGCCCGTCTACACGGTGCTCGTCCCCGTGTTCCGGGAGGCGAACATCGTGGCCCAGCTCATCGACAACCTGGGCGATCTCGACTACCCGGTGCACCTCCTCGAGGTCTTGATCCTGATCGAGGAGGAGGACGACGAGACCCGCGCGGCCATCGAGTCGGCCTCGCCGCCCGCGCACTTCCATGTCGTGACCGTGCCGAGGGGGCACCCGCAGACGAAGCCCCGCGCCTGCAACGTGGGGCTGTCGCTCGCGACCGGCGACTTCGTCGTGATCTACGACGCCGAGGACACCCCCGACCCCGACCAGCTCAAGAAGGCCCTCATCGCATTCGAGCGCGGCGGCCCCGAGACGGTCTGCGTGCAGGCCGCCCTGAACTACTTCAACGCCGGCGAGAACGCGCTCACCCGTATGTTCACGCTCGAGTACAGCTATTGGTTCGACTACATGCTCGCCGGTCTGGACTACTCGAACCTGCCCATCCCGCTCGGGGGCACGTCGAACCATTTCCGCACCTCCGCGCTCGTCGAACTGGGCGGATGGGACCCGTACAACGTCACCGAGGACGCCGACCTCGGCATCCGCGCGAGTGCGATCGGCTACCGCGTCGGTGTCATCAACTCGACGACGATGGAGGAGGCGAACACCTCGATCCCGAACTTCATCCGGCAGCGCAGCCGCTGGATCAAGGGCTACATGCAGACCACGCTCGTGCACGCGCGCCGCCCCGTCGCCCTGATCCGCGAGATCGGCCCGGTGCGGTTTGCGGCGTTCGCGCTACTGATCGGCGGCACGCCCGCGATCTTCCTGGGCGTCATCCCGTTCTACCTGTTGTCGGCCGTGACCCTGCTCGTGCCGGCCTCGGTGCTGGCCCAGGTCTTCCCGCCGTGGCTGCTCTGGATCTGCCTGTTCAACTTCTTGGTCGGCAACAGCGTCATGGTCTACCTGACGATGATGGGGCCGTTCAAACGCGGCACGTTCAACCTCATCGTGTGGGCGCTACTCAACCCCGTGTACTGGGTGCTGCACTCCATCGCCGCGTACAAGGGCCTCTGGCAGCTACTGACCCGACCGCACTACTGGGAGAAGACCGAGCACGGGCTCACGCAGCACCCCCAGGGCGGCGAGGGCGCGCCGGTCGCGTCCGCGTGACGGGCGAGAGCCGAGGAGGCGCGGGTCGGCTTTCGCCCGCCCCGAACCCCGTCGGTCAGCTGCGCAGGGTGTCGCTCGGGTACTCGCCGAACTTGTCGACGTACGCCGCCGAGAACCGGCCGAGGTGGATGAACCCCCAGCGCTGGGCGACCTCGGCCACGGTGACGTGGTCCGGGTGCAGGTTCTGGAGCTCGGCGCGGACGTAGTCGAGGCGCACCCGACGCAGATAGTTCATCGGGGTACTGCCGAGCTGGGTGCTGAACGCCTGCTGCAGTCCCCGCGGGCTGAGCCCCGCCTGCGCGGCGATGTCCGTCGCCGTGAGAGGCAGTCGCGCCTGGGCGTGGATGTACTCGACGGCCGAGCGGAGGCGCGCATTCCGGGGAGCGAGCAGCACCGAGTCGTAGCCGATCACCTCGTGCGGGAAGGTGTCGAGCAGCGCGACCGCGGCGAGACGGGTCACCTCGGCCTGCATCAGGACCGACGGGGCGACCGGTGTCAGGACGGTCTTGGCGACCGTCGTGATGGTCTGTTTCCAGGAGGCGAGGGTCGCGTCGTCGAGCCGAGCCGTGTGGTCGAAGGTCAAGGGCCCCGCGAGGGCGCCCTCGTGTTCGGCCGCGATCTGCTCCAGGTAGCCCGCCCGGAAGTGCACGAGATTCTGCTTGAACTCGTTCATCTCGAAGGCGAAGAGTTTGCCGGTGGGAAACATCGCCGGACGACCGAGCTCGGCCTCGGTGTCGCTGCCACCGACGTCGACGGTGCCGTGGCCCTCCGTCATCCACATTGCGACGTACTCGCCCTGCGGCTGGATCGACCCCTCGACCGTCCCGAGGAAGGTGGACGAACGGAGGGTCATGTCGGCGTTGCCGGCGGCGGTATAGCGGTACGCGAAAGTCTGGTCGGTCAATTCGACCTTGAAGTCGTCGCCGTTGTAGGCGTTCTCGTACATTGCACGCGCTTGATCCAGGCTCTTGCCGGACAGCTCGCTGCGACCGTACGTGTCGTCGTCGGGGCGCACCCGCTCACTATCTCACGCCGAGACGCCGAGGTTGATGAACCGAGTCCAGAACCACCTCGGGTTTATCCGCTGAACGCACTCAGCTCGTCTGAGGGCCGAGCGCTTCCGTCAAGGCGATCGTGATCGCCCCGGCGAACGGACGCGGCACGTGCGTCCGGGAGTGCGTCCTGCTCGTGATCTCGACCTCCGTCTGAGTCGCTCCGTGGGGTCGGATGGACCACGCCGTGATCGAGGCAACAGGATGCACCGCCGTGATCAGCGCGTCCTCCTCCTCGACGACGATCCGATCGAGATAGATCGAGATCCCCGCGCGGCTCGCACCCGTGTCGACGACGCATTCGAAGACGAGGTCGTCGGGCTGCGTCCCGTAGAAATCGGCCCAGTCGTCGAGGAGAAGACCATGATCGTCGCCCGTCGTCGCCATCGTCGGCTCGCGCTGCAGCCAGGAGGAGTGGGGCATGACGGGGGACAACTTTCCGACTCTCCTCGATCAGGAGTGCGTCGTTCGGGTTGAAGAATCGATGTGGACGTACCCCACTGTGCACCCTGACCCCCCTTACTAGGCAAGCTAGCTAATTGATCCGCAGCGGTTGATCAGCCGAAAGTGCGCAATCTGTCTAGCCGAGCGCGACCCCATGCGCTTCACGGCTAGCGCAGTTGAGACCGAACAGCCACGGTGTCATGGTCTGCACGTGGGCAGTTTCGCCCCGAAGCAGGAGCCACCGAAGCGAATCGGTGAGCAGAGACCAGAGTCCCCATGACCGCCGTTCCCCTCCCCGAACAGCGCACCGCACGATCCCCCTTCTCCGAAGTCCGGGACACCCGCCACGAAGCCACCCTCGCCCTCATCGCCACGTCCGCTGTCATCGCGTGCAGCACACTCGTCGCCGCCGTCCTCGTCGCCGTCGGGTTCTCCGCATGATCGACGTGACCGCCTCGCTCTACACCGAGCTGGCCCCCACCGAGCCCATCGACATCACCGCCCTCCTCTTGGAGTAATCCATGACCACCGACACCCTGCGACAGCTGTCGCACGAGAACCTCGTCAGCTACGTCCGTGGCCGCCTGTCGACGCCGACGGCGCCGGACGAGGCTCCCGCCTCCGACGATCCCGACCGAGCGAGTCGCTACCTCCGCAACGACGACGCGCCCACCGTGCGCATCACGCCGTACCCGAAGCGCCGCGGCGTCCTGTCGGGCCGAGAGCCTCGCGTGTCCTCGCGCGACGCCCTCGCGCCGGCAGCGGCTGCCGAGCTCTGCTACCAGGACTTCTTCCGCGCCGAGCCGGCCGTGCCGGCGCCTGCTCTCGCCGTCGCCTCCTGACGCCGCCATCCGCGCGTGACGCAGCTTGCGTCGTCGCTCGCCGAGGCAGACGGATGAAAACGCGCTAGAATTGCGTACATGACAGTCATCTCCGTGGCCGACGCGCGCGCGTCGCTGAGCAGGCACATCGACTCGGCGGAGACCACGCACGAGCGCTTCGAGATCACGCGGAACGGCTCTCGTGTTGCCGTCCTGTTGAGCGCCGACGACTACGACTCTTTGGTCGAGACCGTCGACATCCTCGGCAACCCCGACGAGGTGGCCGCGCTCCGACGGGCCCTCGCCGAGCTGGAGTCGGGAGACACGTCGACCGCCGACGAGGTTCGACGGGCCATGGTCGCCCGCGGCAGGCTCGCGGAGTGAGTGGCCCGTACGACATCGTTTTCACGCGCTCGGCTCGCCGCGCCCTCGAGAACACACTTCCCGAATCGGTGGCGGCGGCGGCCTTCGAATTCATCGTCGGACCCCTCGCGAACAACCCACAACGGGTCGGCAAGCCCCTGCGCGAGCCCCTGGCTCCGCTCTACTCAGCACGTCGAGGCGACTACCGCATCCTTTACCGCATCGAGAACCATCGCCTCGTCGTCGAGATCGTCACCGTCGAGCACCGCCGAGACGTGTACCACCGGTCGTGAACTCGAGCTCTGAGCGCGCCGAGAGTCGCCCCATGGACCAAGACATGTCGATCCTGCCCTGGACATCGTTCACCGGCGTCACGCTCGGCGTTCGCGACGGCTGGAGCCACCTACCACCCATCGTCACACTCGGCCGCCATCGCGTCCCGATGCCGTTACCGGAGCCCCGAACCGATCAGCGGATCCGAGCCGGGCCCTCCCGCCCCGTAGAGTCGGGGCGACGACGGGAGCCGCTTCGAGACACCGAGGAGGCGCGGGTCACCTCCGCGAGTCCCGTCACGACAGGGGGACTCATGACAGTCGGATCGATCCTCACGGCCACGGCGCGGATCGTCGCGTCGGCGATCGCCACCGGGCTCAGCGCGATCGGCGCCCTGAGCGGCAACAAGCCGCACCCCGGCCCCGGCTTCGGCCCGGACCGGCGCGAGGACTACCGGCCGTAGCGCGGCGCCGGCGTCACGAGGTGACCGAGCTTGTCCGGGTTGCGCACGACGAAGATGCCCTGGACGAGCCCGTCCCGGACGTCGAACTGGAACGTCGTCGTAATGATGCCGTGCTCCTCGAACAGGACGGCCTCGAGCCCGTTGAACTCGACGGGGACGGCGATCGACGTCGCCCCGTACTTCTCGGCGAGACCGAGCACGAACCTCGAGGTCTTCTCGGCCCCTGTGACGGGTCGGGTGGCCGACGTGGCCTTGCCGCCTCCGTCGGAGATCAGGACGACATCCGGTGCGAGAACCCCGAGCAAGGCGTCGACGTCCCCCGAGCTGGCCGCCCTCATGAACTCGCCGACCACGCGCCGATGCTCGGAGGTGTCGGGCTCGTTCCGCGCCGGACGATCGCGCACCCGAGCCCGTGCCCGGTGCACGAGCTGGCGGGTGGCGGCCTCGCTCCGGCCAAGCACCGCCGCGACCTCGGGATACGGGAAGTCGAAGACCTCCCTCAACAGGAAGCCGACCCGCTCGTCGTCCCCGAGGCTCTGCAGGACCACGAAGAGCGCCGTCGAGACGGCCTCGGCGCGGATGGCGGCCTGCTCCGGATCGGCCGCCGGGTCATCGCCCCCGGAGCCGGACGACACCCCGGTGGGCACCGGCTCGGGCAGCCAGGGGCCGACGTAGTCCTCTCGACGGCGCTCCGTCGAGCGCAGCGCGTTGCGGGCCTGATTCGCCGCGATCGTCGCGAGATACGCACGCCCGTTCGTCACGTCGGCATCGGCGGACCGCCAACGCAGGTACGTCTCCTGCGCGACGTCCTCGGCGTCGGACACCGACCCGGTGATGTCGTAGGCGATGGTGAACACGAGCCCCCGGTGCTGCCGGAACACGGCGTCCCTCGTCAGTTCCATTCCGCCTCCTGCAGGGCCGGTCGTAGCGCCTCCGTGCTCGGACCGCTCGGACCGCTCGGCCCGCTCGGCCCGCTCGGCCAAGAATAGGAGCCGCCCCTCCGCGCCTCGCCCCGCAGCCACCGGAGTGTCTGACGACACACGGTCTCCTTGACGAAGGCCCCCGCCCTCCCGGGCACGACCAGCCGCCGGGGCCGGTCGTCGGGCGTGACGGCCTGGATCACGGCGTCCCGCCGCCCGAGGCTGAGGCACTGCGCCACGAAGCCGGCCGACAACGGCTGCGGGGCGTCCCCGTCGATCCGGCGCAGGACGGTGTCCGCGGCGTGCGCGCCCATCGGCAGAGCCGAGGCGCACCCCATCCGGTGGTAGTCGTATCCCTCCCCCTCGATCACCACGCCGTCCCCGGCTCCGACGATGCGGCCGTCACCGCCGACGACGGCGAGGGTCGGATCGACCCGGAGGCGCGCGTCACCCGTCACGGGCAGGTCGCTGTCGGTCGCGAGCCGGGTCCCGACGAAACCGGTGCACCACACGACGACGTCGGCGCCGAGTTCGTGTCGCAGATCCCGGGTCGTCGACGACGTCACGTTCTCGACCAGCTCGATGCCCCGCCTGCCGAAGTGGCGACGGACCCGGGCCCGGCCCGTCGGCGAGACACTCGGCACGACCTCCGCCGACGTGCGCAGCCGCACTCTCAGCGTCGGGTGCCGCTCTGCGATCTCAGCCGCCGCCTCCACGGCTGTCAGACCGCCTCCGATCACGGCGACGTCCGCGCCCGACGGCAGGCGTTCGAGCTCGGCCCGCAACCGCTCGGCGGCGGGCAGATCGTCGACGGAGTGGACGTCGTCTCCCGCCGGCAGGCGGCCGATGCTCCCGGCCGCGTAGACCAGGTAGTCGTAGGTCAGCTCGTCGCCGTCGTCGAGCGCGACGACCCGTGTCGCGGCGTCGATCCGCCGCGCCCGGCCGACGCGCACGTGCACGGCGGGGTGGAGCACGGACTCGAACGGCACGGTCGCCGAGCCCGACGATCCCGCCGCGTGCTCGTGCAGACGGATGCGCTCGACGAACGCATCCGTCGCGGTGACCAGCGTCACCGCCACCGCGGACCTCCCCCGCCTCCCCCGCGCCGCGAGCCGATTCGCGGCCATCACGCCCGCGTAGCCCCCACCGATCACGATCACCCGAGTCGACATGTCTGGTCTCCCTCCGAGACGGTTCCAGGCATGGGACACCGGCCGAGGGCCTTCTGTGACGGCTTCCGCAGAAAAACTCTCGGGCGCCGTCGTGTCGGGTTCGCGTCGTCGTGTCGTGCACGGACGCGACAGGACGCCGCGAACGCGACACGACGCGCCGGCCGGCTCAGGCTTCGAGCGACTCCAGGTAGGCGGCGTTCCCGCGCATCGCGGCCTTGTACCGGTTCAGCTCGTCGGCGTCGACATGGTCGGCGAGGAGCACGAGGAGGCGCGCGAGGGCCGTGTCGGCCCGTCCTGCGGCATGCAGACTCAGGGCCTCGAACGCGCCGAGGGCGACCGAGTCGGGGAACTCCCCGCGGGCCCGCGCGAACACGGCGAGCGACTCCTCGATGCGGCCGATGTTGCGCAGCGTGCTGCCGTACTGCAGGAAGCAGCGACGACGCAGATCGCCCGTCAGCCCCGCCTCCATCGCGCGTTCGTAGTAGCCGAGCGCGAGTTCCTCCTGGCCGTCGGTGTCGTAGGCGCCGCCGACCTCGTACAGCACCCGCGCCTCCTCGGGGTGTGCCTCGAGGATCGGCAGCAGCGCGGCGATCGTCGGGGCCATGTCGTCCCGATCGCGCGCCGCGAAGATGCGGTCGAGTCGGTCGTCGAGGTCGTGCGTCACGGGGGTCCCTTCGTCGTCGCGGCGCGCTGGCCGCGGGCGGGCTCGGCTAGGCGGGCGTCGTGGGACGAAGCAGCGTCGGGCCCGGTCGTCTTTTGTCCCACCAGGCGTGTTTCGTGGGGCCGGGCCGCCGCCGACGGGCTAGCCCGCGTTGTTGTCGGGGTGCAGGTCCTCGAGCTCGATGTCGTGGTCGATGATCGCCTGGACGGCCTCGGGGCTGGCCTCGAGTGCCGCGGACAGGTCTTCGACGGGGACGTCGGCGTCGACCGCGTGCTCCAGAGCCGACACGGCGGACTCGGCCGCCTCGTGGATGCCGTCGGCGGGGCTACCCAGGAACGCCTGGACTTCGTCACGCGCCGTGTCGGCGAGGGTGCTCTGCTCCTCCGTGAGCGCGGCCGTCGTCGAGTCGGGGTCGTGGGGCGGCAGCACTGCGGAAGAGTCGCTCATGAGGTCGAGTGTAGGGCGCGGCCCCACCGAAACCGCAGAGCGCCTACTTCGTCTGATTCGGATGCTTGGTGTGCACCTGCTCGAGGTGGACCGTCTGGCCGTCGACGTAGAACCAGATGCGCGCGTCGCCACGACTAGGGACGCTCGACCGGGGTCTCCGCGTCGAGCCAGTCGGCCGGCGAGGCCGTCAGGCCAGCCGCGATCGCCGTCGCCGTCTCGCGCCAGGAGGTGAGTTCGGCCACGGCGAGATGCGACTGACCTGTCGAGAAGGAGGCTCGGGCGGCGTCGACGAGGTCTTGGGCGCACGTCGCCTGGGCGGCCTTCGACAGAGCGAGCATCCACTGGAACTTGTGAGCCATTCGTGTCGCGAGCGTGCCCTCGTCGTCGAGAGTCACGGTGATGAGGTCCGCCGCGAACTGGAGGAGTAGGGCACGCGCCTCCACCTCGCGCTGCGACATCAGCACCAGCGCCTCGCCATCGCGCCTCAGTCGGCCAGCCGGGTGCCGCGCAGTTCGGGCAGCATCGTCGCCGCGATCGCCCCGATGACGAACACAGCCCCGAACACCGCGAACAGCGTGGGCGGTCCGCCGAGCGCGATCAGCGGCGGCACCGACAGGGGCGCAGCGATGGACGCGATCCGCCCGACGCCCGCAGCCCACCCCGCACCCGTGCCGCGCAGGGGCGTGGGGTAGAGCTCGGGCGTCACCGCGTAGAGGGCTCCCCACGCGCCGAGGTTGAAGAACGAGAGGGCCATGCCCGCGACGAGGATCTGCGCGACGCTGCCGCTGACGGCCCCGAAGCCGAAGAAGCCGGCCGCCACCGCCGAGCCGAGCAGGAAGCTCGCCAGCGTCCCGCGACGCCCCCACTTCTCGATCAGCCAGGCCGAGGCCGCATAGCCCGGCAGCTGCGCCAGCGTGATGATCAGCACGTACTCGAACGAGCGGACGAGCGGGAACCCGGCGGCGACCAGCAGCGACGGCAGCCAGACGAACGCGCCGTAGTACGAGAAGTTCGTCATGAACCAGACCACCCAGATCGCGACCGTGCGACGTGTCATCCCGGCACCGAAGAGCCGACCGACGGAGGCGCGGGCCGGCTTCCCGACGACCCGCGCCTCCTGGGCGGGAGCGGCCGGGGCGGCGACGCCGGCGGCCTCCTCGAAGCCGCGGACGACGCGCTCGGCCTCGTCATGGCGACCCTTCGACTCGAGGAAGCGCACCGACTCCGGCATCGTCAGGCGCACGAAGACGGCGTAGAGGGCGGGCGCGGCTCCGATCAGCAGGGCCCAGCGCCAGCCGTCGTCACTCGTCGGGATCACGAGGTAGCCGACGAGCGCGGCCGCGATCGAGCCCACGGCCCAGAACGCCTCGAGCAGCACGACGATGCGACCGCGGATGCGGCGCGGTGAGAACTCGCTGACCAGCGTCGACGCGACGGGCAGCTCCGAGCCGAGCCCGAGGCCGACGACGAACCGGAGGACGAGCAGCACTCCGACCGACCACGACAGGGCCGAGAGCCCGGTGGCGAGGCCGTACAGCAGGAGCGTCAGGGCGAACACGGTCTTGCGCCCCAGCCGGTCGGCCAACGAGCCGCCGACGGCCGCGCCGATCGCCATGCCCGCGAATCCGGCCGAGGCGACCCAGGCGAGCTGGCCGGCCTGGTCGCTCCAGACGGTCATCAGCTGTGCGATGACGAACGACAGGAGACCGACGTCGAGCGCGTCCAGGGCCCAGCCGATGCCCGAACCCGCGAGCAGGCGCCGGTGCCTCGACGTGAACGGCAGCTCGTCGAGGCGCTCCGTGCGCGTGGGAGCCGAGGAGGTGCGGGTGGCGGGGGTCATCGGGGCCTGTCTTCTCGAGGGGTACGTGCCGAAAGAGAGGATGGCGGGGCCGAGCTCTCGCCGTCAATCGACGAACGCCTCTCTAAGCTGAGGCCATGGACGAGGAAGTTCTCACCGGCGGCAATTCCAGTGACGTGTCCCGGGTCGGCTCGACCGTGCACCGCACGGCGGGCCCGTGGACACCGGCCGTTCACGAGCTCCTGCGAGTGCTCCGCCGCGCGGGCGTCGTCGAGGTGCCCGAGCCGTTGGGTTTCGACGACGACGGCCGCGAGGTCCTCTCGTTCATGCCCGGTGCGGTGGGCAACTATCCGCTGCCGACGTGGCTGTGGGAGGAGAGCATCCTGAGCAGCGCGGGCGCCCTGCTCCGCCGCGTACACGACGCCAGCGCCCCTCTCGTCGAGGCCGATGTCACGTGGGGGTTCCCGCGGCACGAGCCGGCCGAGGTCGTCTGCCACAACGACGTCGCCCCTTACAACATGACCTTCGACGACGGTCGGGCCACGGGTCTCTTCGATTTCGACACCGCCTCACCGGGGCCGCGGCTGTGGGACCTCGCGTACCTCGCCTACCGGCTGGCACCCCTCGGCGAGCATGCGGACGTCGCTCTCGACGCGCAGGAGCGACACGCTCGAGTCGAGCGCCTCGTCCAGGCCTATGGCATTCCCTACGAGACACCGGACCTCCTCACGATGCTGGCCGAGCGCCTCCTCGCCCTGGCCGACTTCACGGACGAGCGGCTTCGCGACACGGGCAACCCGGAGTTCGCGGACCATGCCGCGATGTATCGGCGTGACGCTGCGAGCGCGAGCGCGATGGCCGGCCGGGCGTCAGGCTCCCGGTAGCGAGCCCGGCGGCCGGTTCGCTACGGGCGTGCCGCGCGCAGCCGGGCCGAGGCTTCGGAGGTGGCGGCGGTCATCTTGTGGAGGAAGGCCGTGGCAGTCGTCAGCTCGCCCGCCGACGACCCCTGCAGCACGCCGGCGATCTCGGTGCTGGACTCCGCGAGGAACGGATCGCGTTCATCTACGGTGACACGGTGGCCACCGTGGACGACGACGAGGACGGTGACACCGTGACGACCGAGGGCGGGCGACGTCTCCGCGCGGACCTCCTCGTCATCGCCGAGGGCGTCCGGTCGCGGACGCGGGCATCGGTGTTCGGCGACGACATCGTCGAGGAGCGCGACCTCGACGTCACGATGGTGTTCGGGACGATCCCGCGAACGGAACGGGACGATGACCGGTGGCGATCGCACACCGCCCTCCGTGGTCGCCAGGTACACCTCCGCCCCGACCCCTACGGCACCATCCGGGCGATCCGGCTGGTGCGTCACGCCGATGGGCGGTGGAGGCGCGTCGCTCGCACTGACGGCGGGATACGTCCTCGCCGCGCAGCTGGCTGACGCCCCTGACGCTCCCCTGACTCGACCAGGCGCCGGATCAGCGGTACCACTCCTCGTCGATGGTGGCGAGACGAGAGGGGTGCACTTGGCCTGTGAGCCCGTAGAACTTCTGGAAGCTCATGATCAGCGGGCGCCAGCGGTCGGGGTCGACTCGAGCCGGGTGAGCGGCATCGCGGACGGAGTCGTGCACCGACACGTGGGTGATGCCGACCTGGAAGATGGACGCGCCTCCTTCTTCTTCGGGTCGGAGGCTCCCGAGCGGGCTCTCGCCGATGACCTCGCCGTGCAACGCGACCGGGCATTCGGCGACGCGAGGAGGCTGCGACTCGGTCTCGCCGATCGGCGTGACGCCCGCATGGGCGAACTTGTCGGGCACGTGCCGGTACCCCGCCTCTTCTTTCAGCGGGTGCACCGGATCACGGCCCGTCGTCAGGGCGAGGCGATCGACCACGTCCACGAGTTCGACGGAGGGCAGGTTGATGACGACCTTGCCGGTGGACGCGAGGTTGGCCGCCGTCTGAGATCGAGCGCCCATACCGAGGACGGCGGTGTGGCCCAACCAGAAGATCGACGACATGGGCGCGAGGTTGGACCGCCCGCCGGAGTCGATCGTGCTGAGCAGCGCGACGGGCGTGCCGAAGTAGAGGATGGCGGGATCGATCTCGATGTGGGGACTCGACATGCTTGCTCCTGGTCGTCCTGCGGCCGGTCGGAGACGGGCCGTCACTCCGTAGACGCTGCAGGGGGCACGGATGTGAGGTCAGCCGACGGTGTCGAGAAACATGTCGGTGTCGGCGGCGATGCGCGGCGATTGCGTGTGGTGAAGGTAGTGCTGTCCCGGCAGGGCAACGACCTGCCCCCGTTCGACCGTCGCTGCTTGGGCCTTATGAAGTTGGGTCCAGCCCTCCACATCCGAGTCGGTCTGCACGACAAAAAGCAGGACCGGCAGGGCCGCGGGGAAGAGGACGTCCCTGACCGAGGCGAAGTTGCCGGGGGTGTGCGCCGCCTCGTCGAGGAAGGTGGGTGCGGTCGAGTTCTTCGTCGTGAGGAGGCGCATCTGCTGCTTCGTGGCGTCGTCGTACTGCAGGCCGTCGTAGGGGTCGGCGCCCAGGGCCGAGAATACGCGGAGCAGACCGAGGTTGCGCAGGTCGACGAGGCCGTCGGTCGGCACGGGGTCATCCGAACCGGGCTGGTCGGGCACGCTGCTGTCGATGCCGATGAAGGCGGTCAGTTCGCTCGGGTAGAGCCTGCTGTATTCGAGGGCGTAGATGCCGGCGATCGAATGCCCCATGAGCGCATACCGGTCGATGCCGAGGTGCTGCAGAGCCTCATGTACTTCACCGGCGATGTTCGCGGCGGTCCGCGGGGAGTCGGTCTGGTCGCTGAGACCGGTGCCGAACGGCTCGATGGCGACGACCCGGTGGGTGTCGTCGAGCTCCCGGATGAGCGGTTGGAAATCGAGGCCCGGTGCCGCCGTGCCGAGACCAGGCAGGAGGACGATCGTGTCGCCCCCCGTCCCGCTGATCACGACGTTCATGTGCTTGCCGTCGACGGGAACGAGCTCGCCGTACGGCTCGATGGCGGCGAGATCCGACTTCGTGGCGACGATATTGACGATGGACGTCGTCGCCAGCGTCACGGCCGGGAGAAGCACGATCACACCGGCCGTCCACAGGGCCACCTTGAGGCGCGTGCGCATGAGTTCCTCTTCTCGACAGGGCGGCGGAGAGTCCGCTCGACCTCTCTCGATCAGACCAGAGCGCGCGTGCCGCCAGAAGTGTCGGGGCGTCACCATCCGTCCGTGACGTATGTCATCGCGATGCGCAGTTTCGGAACCGGGCAGCGCCCCACTGTCTCAACGACCCGCGAGTGCGACCCCACCCAAGCCGCAACTTCGGGATCGACTTCGGAGAAGAACTGATCGAACTCCCGCAGGCGGGAGGCGAGTCCCGTCGTCGTACTGAAGACGGGTTCCCAATGGGCGAGCCTGTTGCGAAAGCCGTTCAGCTTCTCCATACGGTCATGGACGTATCCACGTGATCGTCCGGGAAAGATCTCGCTCAGCATCGGCGTCCAAATCGTGGCGTCGCGGACGGAGGCCGTCAGCATCGTCCAGAATCCGAAACTGAGGTTGGCGATCGTGTGCCCCGGAGTCGCAGATGGGGCACTCCCGATTGCCGCCCGCAGCGATCTCCTCGAGCCGACGTTGAGTTGGCGTTGCCTCTGGCGCGTCGAGGGAATCCCGGCTTCACGACTCCACAAAGGGCTCCCAGGCAGAGTCCAATCGGGAAAGTGCTCGGCCAGCCTCGTCGCGTATCGATTGCGAACCAACACCTCGAAATGCCCGAGATCACGGAGGCACGCCGCGGCCACCTCCGCGTTCCAGGCGTACAAGTCGAGCGCCTCGGGTAGCTTGCCGGCGGACACGTTGAGGTAGACACGCAGCCGAGGGCGCGCGAGCCAGTTGTGCGCCTTGGTCTCGGACAATATCACGTTGACATTTTTACAGACTGGCGCAACCGCACGGAAAGTGAAATGATGGGAGTTCCGGTGGTCTCGGACCTCTGGCTTAGCTAGGCACCATTCGGATTCAGAGTCAGGCCTGCGATTCGTTTCGACGAATCGCAGGCTCCCTCTCTTCTCGCTCCCTCAGCCGGGCGCTTTCGGCGTCGCCGAGAGAGCCACGCCGTCGCGCGAAAGACACGCGGGCCAGTCGCGCAGGCAGCAGGTCAACGCACTCGCCTCGCAGGGGCGTGAGGCGACTCACGTGGATCTCGCGATACTTGCCGGTGGAGAGACAGCGCAGGACGCCGAACTCGCATGACGACGGAATGGAATCGTGCCGGGAGCGTTCTCCACAGAAAGCATCTGCTGCCCGCCCCGAACGAGAGACGACCGACCATGCTCGCTGCCCGATACCACTCCTACGGAACCCCCGATGTGCTGGTCGTCGAGGACGCGCCCGAGCCGCATGCGGTCGAGGGTTCCGTGCGAATCGCCGTCCGCGCCGTGAGCGTCAATCCGATCGACGTCCTGCTGCGCGCCGGACGCCTCGAGCAGTTCCTCCCGCTCGAGCTTCCCGCCATCCCCGGCCGCGATGCCGTCGGCGTCGTCGACGAGATCGGACCCGGAGTCACGGGTATCGAGGTGGGCGACGTCGTCTTCGGCCTCGGCGGGGTCAGCGACACCACGGCCGAGCTCGCCGTCCTGACCGCATGGAGCACCGTCCCGGAGCAGTGGAGCACGGCGCAGGCCGCCGCGGCCGGCCTCGCCGCCGCGACGGCGGTGGCCGCTCTCGAGGTGATCGGCGATCTGCGTGACGCGACCTTGCTCATCGAGGGCGCCTCCGGAGCCGTCGGCAGTGCCGCCGCAGCCTTCGCCGTCGCCGCGGGCGCCACCGTCATCGGCACGGGAAGCGAGAGCAGCCACGCGTATCTCGAGTCGCTCGGCGTCCTGCCGACCACCTACGGCCCGGGCCTGGCCCAGCGCGTCGCCGCTCTCGCCCCGGCCGGGGTCGACGCCGGTCTGCACATGGCGCCGTCCGACTCCCTGGCCGACGTCGTCTCGATCGTCGGGGACGCCTCGCGCGTTGCGACGGTCGCGGATTCCCAGGGCGCACCTCGGCTCGGCGTGACGAGTGTGAACGCCCGCAACGACTCCGCCCTGCTCCGGCACGCGGCGTCACTTGGCCGGGACGGACACTGGACCCCTCGGGTGGACCATGAGTTCGCCCTGGCCGACATCGCCCAGGCCCACACCGCCGCCGAGACCAGCAGCGGCAAGGTCGTCGTCACGCTCCCGTGAGCCTGCTCGCGGGCGATGACAGTCGTCGTCGATAACGTCGATGAATCGGACGCGCTGGGGGTCAGGGCGAGACAGGAGCGATGGTCCGGCAGTCACACTTCATCACCGCGTTCCCGTGCAGCACGGGCATGGCGCGGCCTAATCGTCGTCGTCCGCCTCGGGCGGCAAGACGTCGCGAAGGCCGGCGGGGTGCGCGTTACATCGCCACCACGCAGCACGGTCGTCGCGCCGTGCCGACCGTCGTTCGTCTTCGTAAAGAGCGTGTTCGATGAAGGCCGTGGGAAGGCGAGCATCGTGGTCCCGGACGTAGTGAACCAGTCCGCTCGGCCAGAGGAATGTCTTGTCGGTGAGTTCGAGATTGCCGTTGGCTTTTCCGCCGATGCGGCGGGACGCGCGTCCCATCAAAGCCCGGGGCAGCAGGCCGCGAGTGAGATAGTGGTGAACCCATATCGGGAGGACGATTCCATGAGTGAATTTCGCTCTGCGCGGGCGGCATTCCGGTTGTTCACGCTGACGCAAGGTGGCTTGAGCGCCCCTCTGCCTGCAAGAACGACGAGTCTCATCATTCGCACGAAGAGTAAAAATCCAGGCTTTTACGACCTAGATCAAGCAGTCGTACTGACGGCTCAAAGACCATGGGTTGCGGGGAAAGTCATGGACGCTCTAGTCACTCCCATCTACCAAGAGGCATGGGCGTCTATTTCTGCCAATTCGTCCTTCCTCGTCTGGTACGGCCAGATAGTCGGGGAGGGCTACTTTCTCTCGGATTGAGAGACCGGCTAGCTGCAGAATCGAATCCATTCAATGGGCCTAACTAAGGTGAGTCTTATGCCACGTCAGCCTTATAGCCTCCACGTTTCTTATAGCCGCCCCACGTTGACGCCGTGAGCATCGAGTTCAGATCGATTGACGACGGCCTCGAAGCCGTTGTCACGGGCGCTTGGACCGTAGATGACGAGTATGAATTTAGGCGGAGCGGGGCTGCCGCGCTCAATTTGAACTATACTTTCGGATTTAAAGAACGGTCTCTTGATTTCATCCGTGGTCTACCGGTGAAAAAATTGAGGGTGATGTCGAGGACTACTAGGGATCTCTCGCCTATCTATTCCTTGGCGGAACACCTGACTTCACTTAGCGTGACATCGGACCCTCGAACCCCTATCGACCTGACCTACTTTGGCAAACTGAAGAGTCTCTCCGCATACTGGCCCCAGGTTGCGGCCAGCATCTCGGCTGCGACGAACGTCGAAGATGCGTATTTCGGTTCATATACCGACGAATCCCTTGTCGCTCTGCGGAGCATGACCTCCCTTAGATGGTTGATGCTGAAAGACCGTCCTCGATTGCGCTCCTTGGAAGGACTAAGCGACCTACCGCATCTCAACTTTCTTCTTATCGCAGGTGCTTCCTCGCTCAGCGATGTCAGTGAGCTGAGGCGAGCTGACGCACCCCGACTTCGGTCGTTGAGTTTGCCCGGGTGCAAGCGCATAGAGACGCTGGACGACATAGTGCACCAGACGCTCTTGACGCGCCTAGACCTTGGCGACTGCGGGCCGTTGACGACGCTGTCTCCACTGCGCGCTCTGACGGAGCTGAGAGAACTTTTCCTAGACGAGAGCACACTCATCGTCGACGGAGATCTTCAGCCCATTGTCGACCTCCCGCATATGCAGGTGCTGGGAATGATGAGCAGAAGGCATTACAAGCCTTCTCTCAAAAGAGTGCAGTCGAGCATGGCGCGCGGGTGAACTGGGGTTGAGCTATAAAAGGGCGACCGGCGTCGTGCCAATGTAGGCCACGACGTATAACAGAAAAAGCCATCACAGCTGAAGGCAACAACCATGATCAACGACAGAGAATGGGTCAAACACCCTGAGCCAGTCTGGCGAGAGCGCAGTAACTACATCGCCAACTTTGATTTAGACCCCAGTCAGTACCCCTTCAAATGGGAGCAGCTGTGGCTGAGAAAACTGTCGGACACCGACTTCGAAAACTGCTGCATTCCGTTCTTCGCCTTCGGTCTCCATCTGGGCGATATCGTCACTCTCACGCAAGACGGCATCGTGGAATCCATAGTGTCGCCCTCGGGGCATTGGACATTACGCCTGCTGTTTCGACAGCACTTTGCGCATCATGACGAAGTGCTGAGAGAACTCGAGTCGACAGGTGTTCAGCACGAGCGATTCTCGAAGAGTCTCTATTCTCTGGACACGACGAGTGACGATCACGCACGAGAGGTCATGTCGTTCCTCGATTCCCTCAAGGCGAGGGATCAAATCGAGTACCAGACCGGATGGGTTTAGCCACCCGAGTTCCCTTCTTCACGTTCCGACCTCTGGCGTGTATTCACGTTCCTACCTCTGGCATGATCCACAGCTAACAGGCCCCACCCTTACAGTGACTTTGACGGGACACTCGCGCAGCCCTCAAAGCCGCGGATACAGCGTCTTTCGGGTAATGACAGCTGCACGGAACTGGACGCCGAACCAACTCAGGAGCGGAGCCGCGGCTGACACCGCGGGCACCACCACGCACGACGCGAACGGCCGTCGGCGGACGGCGGGTCGTCGAGCGCCTCGACCCGGGTGCCGCAGCGCAGACACGGCCGCCCGGCGCGGCCCGTCACCCAGTGGGTCTCCCCCCGCCGAGTCCGGCCCGTCGTGATCTGATACGCACCGGGCGTCGTTACGGAGAACCGCAGCGCCCGCGCGGCCGTGTCGACGAGCTTCGGCAGGTCGATCTCGCCGATCGGCGTCGCGGGATGCACCCCGCGCAGGAAGCCGACCTCGTTCACCCACAGATTGCCCAGGCCTGCCAGAGGGCGTTGGTCGAGCAGGGCCGCACGCACCGTGCGGTCGGGGCGGGCGGCGAGGCGAAGCCGTGCCTCCTCGGCGTCCCAATCGGGCCGTAGCGGGTCAGGGCCCAGGTGTCCGACGAGGGTGTGCTCGTCGCGGGTCGGCACGAGGTCGACGACCGGCACGTCGACGCCCCACAGGGTGAACCCGTCATCGAGTCTCGCGCGGACCCGCACCTGCGAGTGCAACCGCGACGGCAGCACGCGACCGGGGCGGGTCACCGTCCACGAGCCCTGCATCCGCAGGTGGGTGTGCAACGTGGTCTCGTCGTCGAAGCGGATCAGCAGGTGCTTGCCGTGTGTGTCCAGCTCCACGATGCGACGACCCGCGAGCGAGGCGCCGGCACGCCCTCCCGAGCGCACCTCGCCCGCGACGACGGTCCGGTCGACGAGCGACGGCCGGAGGCGCGCCGCCAGCAGGTAGACGCTGTCACCTTCGGGCACGCCGCCATTATCACCGCGACCGCCGACACGCTGACCGTGGCTCAGGAGGCGCGGGTCGGCCCGTCCGGATCGCCCGTGGCGTCGCCAGGCGCGCCAGGCGCAGCAGGCGCAGCAGGCGCAGCAGGCGCGGCAGGCGCAGCAGGCGCGGCAGGCGCGGCAGGCGCGGGAGCCGCAGGCGCAGCAGCCGCGGGACCAGCCGGCGCCGCAGGACCCGCCGCCGGCACCCCGTACGGCCCCGACTCCGCCAGCAACTGCTGCAGCCGGAACTCGCGCTCCCGCGTGAAGACCATCAGTGCCCGCGTCGCCCACAGCAGCACCCGCACGAGCAGGACGGCGAGCACGATGGCCAGACCGAGCAGTGCCACGAAGGCGAGCATCATGAAAACGTCCGAGAAGCTCGGCCCATAGCTGTAGAACATCGTCGAGTCCTCGTCGTACACCCTGCGACCCTAGGGGCTGCCGCACCGACCCCGCAGCCCCGCAAGTGAGGGGGTGTCGGTTCGTCTCACGCCCCGCAGCGCTCGTAGACGTGGCCGTCGCGACCGGCCGGCGCGAGGTCGCGATCGCGGAGGATCGTGCTGGCCGGGGTGCCCTCGCGCGCGCAGACGTCCGCGAACGACCCGCGCAGGTCGTCCGTGTACTCGATGTCGAGCACGTTCGACCCGTACACCTCGGTGAAGCCCGGGCACTCGTCGAACCGGTCGCACTCCTCGGTCACGGCGAAGTCGTACCCGATCTCGTCACGACCCCGCACCTCCAACTCGCCCGTGTTCTTCTGGCCCGCGACGAGGCCGGCCGCGTGCGCCCGAGCCACGAGGAGGCGCGCGAAGGCGACCGCATCATCCAGACTCAGCGCCCCGTCCGACCGTGAATACGAGTCGAGGTTGTCGAACTCGACGGCGTCGTAGCCCGCGGCCGCGCAGCCGTCGATCGTCGTGCCGAGCCGCTCGGCCACGGCCTGTCGCGTCGACGGGTTCGCCGTGTCGAAGAGGTGCTCGTCGGGCCAGCCCGGGTCGACGAGCAACTCGCCGTCGGAGCGGTGCAACAGCCACCCGTCGGGCCACTCGACCCCCGGCTGCGTCTGGAAGCCGTTGACGTAACAGATGTCGAACCCGGCCTTCGCGGGCTCGTCGGTGCTGTCGCGGGCGACGACGGTCACTCCCTCGGGGACGGGTGACGCGCCTCCCAGTTGATAGTCGAAGCCGGCACCCGCGGGCCAGAGCGCGGCGCCGGGCGACGTCTGGGCGGGGGCCGGTGTCTCTGGCGCCGGTGTCGCGGCGCAGCCTGTCGCGACGACGAGGAGGAGCGCGCCGACGGCCGCGGCGACGGCCAGGCGGCCGCGGGCGGGGGCAGGTCGGACTCGGGGACGGGCGCTCACGGAGCCGAGCCTAGGGGCTGCGGATGGCGCGCTTCGTGTCGCGTTCGCGGCATCGTGTCGCGCACGAACACGACACCATGCCGCGAACGCCACACGACACCACGCCGACACCGCAGCAGCCCCCGTCACACCGACCGGAAGTTCCGCACCACCGCCCGGTCGTCCCCCACCCGCGTCGCGAGGTGCAGCGAGCTGCGCGCCGTCGTCCCCTCGAGCGGCAGCACGACCACGGAGACGGGCGGCGACAGCGTCGCACTGCGCGGCGCAATGGTCACGCCGAGACCGGCCCCGACGAAGTGGATGATCGTCGGCCAGGACGACGCCTCCTGCGTGATGCGGACCCGGCCGCCCGCGTCGGTCACGGGGCTGAGGTTGAGGTCGTGCGCCCGCTCCCCCGCCGACCTCGGGAAGAACACGAACGGATCGTCCGCGAGCTCCGCTCCCGCGATCGACGACCGGGAGGCGCGGCGATCGCCGGCAGGGAGCACCGCTGCGAACGGCTCGCTCACGAACGGCTCGGTGATCACTCCCTCGTGCGGATCGGGGTCGCGCACCGTCGCCACGTCGAGCTCGCCCCGCGCGAGACGTCCGAGCAGCGCGGACGTGTAACCCTCGTGCACGACGATCTCGACCCCCGGCCACGCGGCGCGGAACCGCTGCACCCGCTCGATCGGCCCGAGCGGCAGCGCCGAGCTGACGAAGCCGACGTCGAGCCGGCCGAGCTCGCCCCGGCCGACCCGGGCGACCTCGTCCAGGTCGCGGTCGGACTGCCGCACCAGCGCGCGGGCGCGCGCCTGCAGCACGGTGCCGGCCGCGGTGAGGGCGACACTCCGGGAGGTGCGGGTGAAGAGAGTCGTACCGAGCTCGGCCTCGAGACGCTGGATCTGCTGGGAGAGCGCGGGCTGGGCGATCCGCAGGGCGTCGGCGGCCCGACCGAAGTGCAGCTCGTCGGCGACGGCCAGGAACGCCCGGAGGTGGCGCAGCTCGACATTCATGCATTCAACCTATCGATCGAGCGAGGATCGATATTGGACGGTATCGATCGGAGGCGGCACGCTGATCTCATGACCTCGACCCGCGCCTCCTCGTCCTCGTCGTCGACCCCGACCTCGTCCGCATCGTCGGCGGCGGCGACGGACGACCTCGTCGTCTCGCCGCTCGCGGACGACCGTGACGCGGAGGCGTTCCGCACCCTCAACGAGCAGTGGATCGTCGAGCTGTTCGCCCTCGAACCGGCCGACGTCGCGACGCTCGGCGATCCGCGCGGACGCATCGTCGACCGCGGCGGCGTCGTGCTGATGGCCCGCCGCGGAGGCCGCGTCGTCGGCACCGTCGCGCTCATCGCCGACGCGAGCGGGGACGTGTTCGAGCTGTCGAAGATGGCCGTCGCTCCGAGCGAGCGGGGCCGCGGCGCCGGTCGACGGCTGATCACGGCGGCGATCGAGGAGGCGCGGCAGCGGGGTGCACTGCGAGTCTTCCTCGGCAGCAGCACGAAGCTGCCCGCGGCCGTGGGGCTCTACGAGTCGGTCGGGTTCGAGCACGTCCCGGCGAGCGAGCTCGGCCTGCCGTATGTGCGCGCCGACGTGTTCATGCGGCTCGAGCTCGGCTGAGCCCCAGCTGCCCGCCGCCGGCTGCCGGGCCTGCCAGCTGCCGGCTGCCGGGCCCGTCGTGTGGCGTTCGAGTCATGGTGTCGCGGACGAACACGACACGACGCCGCGAACGCGACACGACGCAGGCCGCCGCAGCCGCGTCAGACCGAGGGGCTGACGGGCGTCCCGTCCGACCCCCACCGTGCCTCCACGGCGTCCAGGATGTCGCGCACCTCGGTGCGGGTCGTGTAGTCCGTGTGGACGTCGGCGAAGACGACGACACCCTCCTCGTCGACGACGAGCACGGTCGGGAACGGCACGTCGCCCGTGGCGTCGGCGTTGCTGTCGGCGACGTCGAAGCCCAGCTGCGTGTGCACGGCGCGGGCGTCCGCGGACGGCTCCGTCTGGATACCGAGCGCCCGGCTCAGCACGTTGCCGGGGTCGGAGACGACGGTGAAGTCGAGGCTCCCGTTGGCGACCGACTGCTCGGAGGCCTCGGGTGTCTGGGGGCTGATCGCGACGAGCGGGATGCCGCGACTCGCGAGGTGCGGCAGCAGGTCGGCCTGGTAGGTCTTGAGCGTGAGGTTGCAGTAGGGACACCACGCGCCGCGGTAGAACACGAGCACGGCGGGAGCCTCCCCGACGAGGTCGGCCAGCTCGACGGACTCGCCCGCCGGGGTCACGAGCGTCGCTCCGACCAGGGTGTCGCCGGCACGGACGGCGTCGGCGGGGACTCCGGCGTCACGCAGCGCACGCTGCTCGTCATCGAAGACCTTCGAGAACTCGGGTCCGATCTGGGCGGTGAAGCCTTCGTTGAACTCGGCGACCTGCGCGTCGATGGTGGCCGGGACAGGAGCAACAGCGGACATGGCGAGCCTCTCGACGGGAGCCGGCTCTCGGGCGAGTCGGCGAGTGACGCTGATCGTAGGCAGGCCGTGGCTGTGGATGCGCGCGGCGCCGTCATGCAGCGTCACACGGCGGGGAAGCGAAGGAGGCGCGGGTCGGGGAGGCGCGCGCGTCGCGTTTCGTGTCGCGTTCGCGGCGTCGTGTGGCGTTCGTGCACGACACGACGCCACGAACGCGACACAACGCGGGCCTGCGGCCGGCGGCCGTCCTGCGGGACGCGCACCGCGCCTCCTCGGGGTCAGCCCTCGGGTTGAATCCGGGCGGCGGGGCCGATGCATGCTCGTGTCGCGGCCGCCGTCGCGCTAGACAGGGACGGTGCAGGAGACGGACAAGCCCCCGCGATCGACGATGAGGCTGCTCGGGCAGACGTGGCTGACGGCGGGCGTGCTCCTGTTCCTGGCCGCTGCCTGGCCGGGGGCCACGCTCTCCGCGGACGCTCGGACGCCGGGCAGCCCCGGCGCCTCGCCGTTCGTCTCGCCGAGCGATTACGACGGCGTCGTCCTCGAATCACACGCGTCGCCGCTGGCGATCATCGCGCTGCTCGTCGTGGCCGTGGGTTTCTCCGTCGCGGTCGTCGTCTCGGCCGGCAGACCGGGGCGGACTCGCTACCGCGTCGTGCTGGCCGCTCGACTCACCCTCGTCGGCGTCGCCCTGCTCGGTTCGATCTTCGCGTCGATGATCGTGCAGTCCGCCCTGCTCGGCTGGACCTCCGGGGAGCTGCCGGCCGACCCACCGTGGTGGAGCAACACGAGCATCTCCCGCTGGGAGAACCAGAACTGACCGTGGCGGCGGGCCGCGCCGGGCGCGGCTGTCGTGTCGCGTTCGCGGCGTCGTGTTCTGTTCGTTCACGACACGACGTCGCGAACGCCACACGACGGTGCGGGCCGGAGGTGCGGGCCGGGTCGCTCAGGCGGCCGGGCGTCTCCGACGGGTCGCCACTGCGGCTCCTGCGGTTGCAACCGCAGCGACACCGGTCACGACGGCCACCGCCGCGGCGATCCGCCCGACCTGCTGCGCGACGAGGATCGTGCCGTACTGCTCTTTCGTGACGACGATCGGCTGCCCCACCGGGACGAGCCACGGGAAGACGGGTGCGGCCCACCCGGCCGTCAGGGTCGCGCCGACGCAGACGACCGCGACACCGACGAAGACCGCGGCGAGGACGACGGCCACGATCCGGAGGGTGTGTTGGCTCGACATGTCGTCACCGTAGCGGCCCGGCTCCCGCCGCCGGAGCCCCCGTTGGGGGCCGCCGCGGCCGCCGTCGTGTCGCGTTCGCGGCATCGTGTGCGGTTCGTACACGACACGATGCCGCGAACGCCACACGACGCGGCGGCGACGGCGGCAGCCAGGCCCAGCCCAGCCCAGCCCAGCCCGGCCCAGCCCAGCCAGGCCCAGCCCAGCCAGGCCACGCCCGGCCCCGGCCGGCTCAGCCCCCCGCAGCCCCCAGCGCCTGCAGCCCGGTCACGCGCAGCAGATCGAGCCGCTCGGCGTCGACCGACTCCGGGGCCACGGTGTAGACCACGATCCGCAGGTCGCTGCCCGGGGCGGCGAGCACGTCGCAGTCGATCGTGATCGGCCCGACGGGCGTCTGGGTCACGGTCTTGCGGCTCGACCGGTGTTGGGCCACCTTCGCCTCGGCCCAGCGCCGCTCGAACTCGGGCGACACGACGAGCAGTCGCTGCACCAGCTCGGCGAGAGCGGTGTCGTTCGGGTAGCGTCCGACCGCGGCGCGGAGGTCCCCGGCGAGATCGCTCGCGAACTCCTCCTCGTGCCACGCCTCGAACTCGGTGCCCGGGTGGCCCGACGTGAAGAACCGCCAGACGAGGTTGCGGTCGCGCCCGGCCAGCCGCGACGGGTCGCCGTTCATGGCCGCCCAGAGCGGGTTCCACAGCAGGATGTCGAAGGTCGCCGAGAACACCGCCAGCGGCACGTCGCCGAGCCGGTCGACGAGGCGCTGCACGCCGGGTCCGACGTGGCGCGGCACGACGCCGGCCGACGGAGGCGCGACACCGGCGGCGCGATACAGGTGGTCGCGCTCGTCGTCGGTCAGACGCAGCGCCACCGCGAGGGCGCGGAGCATCTGCGTCGACGGATGGGAGGCGCGGCCCTGTTCCAGCCCGACGATGTAGTCGACGCTCACCCCGGCGAGCGCCGCGAGCTCCTCCCGTCGCAGGCCGGCCGTGCGGCGTCCCGCGCCGGCGGGCAGCCCGACGTCGGCCGGTGTGACCCGCTCGCGCCACGACCGCAGCACGCTGGCGAACTCGTTCATGCAGTCATCCTGCCCCTCCGGCGGGCGCCGACGGTGGTACTGGCAGTCCCCCTGCCGACGGGTGCCTGGCCGCGCCGTGTCCACGGGCGCACGATGGGCTCATGACCACCACACTGATCACCGGCGCCAACAAGAGCCTCGGTCTCGAAACCGCCCGCCGCCTCCTCGAGGCCGGCCACACCGTCTATGCCGGCATGCGCGACCTCGCCGCCGGCGATGCCGTCCGTGCCCTGGGAGCACACGCCGTGCAGCTCGACGTCACCGACCAGGCGAGCGTCGACGCCGCCGTGGCGTCGCTGCCCGAGCTCGACGTCCTCGTCAACAACGCCGGCGTGCTCGGCTCCTCGTTCGGTGTCGACGACCTGACCCCGTCGGCGATGCAGGACGTGCTCGACGTCAACGTGCTCGGCCTCGTCCGGGTCACGCAGGCCGCGCTGCCGCTCCTGCGGAAGTCGCCGAGCCTCGTGATCGTCAACGTCGCGTCGGGTGTCGGCTGGCCGCGCTGGCTCGGCGCGGAGGGTCACGACGAGTTCCCGGTCAAGGCCGTGCCGTACGCGGCGTCGAAGGCGGCGGTCATCGCGCTGACGGTGCAGTACGCGAAGAACCTGCCGGAGTTCCGCGTCAACGTCAGCGACCCCGGCTACACGGCCACCGACTTCAACGGGCACGGCGGGCACCAGACCGTCGAGGAGGGCACCGACGCGACGGTCGCCCTCGCACTGCTGGGCCCGGACGGCCCCACCGGCGAGTTCCACGACCGTCGCGGACGCATCGAGTACTGACCCCCGGAGGCGCGGGTCGGCTGTACGCCGCCGCGCCCGTCCCCGAGGCGGTCGGCTGCACACCGTCGCGGCCCATCGTGTCGCGTTCGAGGCGCCGTGTCGCGTCCGTGCGCGACAGTACGCCGCGAACGCGACACGACGCAGACCTTCAGTCGACCCGGGCGATCCGCACGTCGATCCGCGTCACCGCGACGCCCGCGTCGACGAGCTGGTCGAACAGCACGTCGTGCACCCGATGCGCGATCTGCGGCGACTCGCTGTCACCCTCGGTGGCGATGGTCACGGCGACGACCCCGTCGTCACCGATCTCGACCCGAGGAGGCGGTGGGGGCGTCGTCCCGTCAGCGGCGTCGCGAGCGGCGATCAGCGCGGGCAGGGTCGCTCGGGGCTGATAGACGTGAGCCACACCATCGAGCGCGCCGACGAGGGTCTCGAGTTCCGCAGCCAACTCGACGTACGCGTCGCGGTCGAGGCCGTGCGCCTCTCGAGGGCCGTGTGCGGTCATCGGGCACCCTCCGGCAGGGGCAGCGACCCGTCGCTCCGCAGCCGGACGTCGATCGCCTCGATGTTCAGCTCCGTGTGTCTCCGGAGCGCGGCGTCGACGGCAGCCCTGACGTCGTCGACGACCGAGGTCGATCCGTGATCGTGGACGATCCGAGCCGAGACGTCCACACGGATCGGAGCACGGGGTGTCATGACGTCACCGTTCAGTGAGCACCGCCCGATCAGGACACCGTCCACACCATCGCCGGCTCGTCGGATGATGCTCCGCACGGCGCCCTCGGTGATGACGGAATTCTCCGATTCCTTGAGCGGCGGGAGCGGGATGTCCCGGCCGGCGTGCGCTTCGAGGCTGATGTTCGTCAGGATCTCGGTGATCCAGTCGTCTTCGCGAGCGTCCTCGCCGTACGCGTCGGCCTCGAAGGCGCCGTGCGACAGCATGCGCACCCGGGTGAGGGCGTCCAGCGCGTTCTGGCAGGCCGGCGAGTCGTCGATGGACGGGTCGGCCGGAGTCATACCGGCATCGAGATAGTCGGCGAGCTCGTCGATGGTGTGGCCGTCGAGCCCCTCCGGCTCGAGGGAGAGTGTCGCCACGTCGTCGCTCGTCATGCCCGCGGCCTCCAGGTCGTCGGGAAGATCCGTGCTCATCGCCACACCTCCATCTCGCTGATCATCTTCTTCCGAGCCCGGGAGAGAAGTCCGCGCACCGTCGACACCGGCAGCTCGAGGTCGTCCGCGATCTCGTCGTAGGACTGCCCCACCATCTCCTTCAGTATCCAGGCACGGCGTTGAGCGACGGGCATGGCCTCGAGGGTCTTGGTGAGCGCCTCCCCGCGCGACCTCGCCTCCACGACACGATGCGGCGACTCGTGCTCCGGAGCCGCACCGTCGTGATCGGAGACGTCGGCATGGTCGCGTCTCAGCCGGATGCGATCGACGCACCGTCGGCTCACGATGCGCATCAGCCAACTCTTGACGGCGGCGCCGTCGTCGAGCGTGGGCAGCTGCTGCCATGCCGCGACGAAGGTCTCCTGCACGACGTCGTCGACGTCGTCGGATCGACCGAGCACCCGTCGCGCGTAGGCCCGCATGAGAGGCCCGTACCGCCTGATCAGCGCTTCGAAGGCTCGGACGTCGCCATGACCGGCACGCTCGACGAGAGTCGCGTCATCGGCGTCGATCAGGTCGACGGTACGGCGCGGGCTCTCGAACACGAGACAAGTTCTACCCGATCTCCCAACGCAGACAAAAAAATGCGGAGGCGCGTGTGACGAAACGCCTCGTCGACACGACATAGAGACGGGTCCGCGCTCGACGCGTCGGACACCTCCTTCTCGTTATCCCGACGCCTCACGGCGTCCCCAGCCGACCGAGGACCACGCCCATGACACTGCTCGCCCCCGTACCCACCACGTCCATCCGCCTCGCGGAGGCCGAAGCCGGCTTCTGGGTCGCCAACCACGACGGTGCCTTCGCCGGAACCATCGACCGCCACGGTGACCACTACTACGTCCGGGACTGCTTCGGGCAGTACGTCGGTGACTACTCGAGTCAGGCCGCGGCTGCCGAGCGTCTGCGCATGGCACGCGGCGGCGCGTGACCGTGGCGACGCCTGCCGGCGGCGGAGCGACGCAACGCCCCGACCTCCGCCCGGCCGCGCCGGGCTGGAGGCACTGCCATCCCGGCCTGTGGGTGGCGCACCATTCGGGTGTCACGGTCGGAGCCGTCGAGTTCGTCGACACGTTCATCACGACCGACGCCCGGGGCTATGTCGTGGGGACCTACGACAGTCTCACCGACGCCCAATCGGCCCTCACCACACCTCCCCCCGCGTCGCCACACCGGAGACGACCTCGCTTTCGCGGCCTGTTCGCCCGCGTTCTCGGCTGAGTCACCATGACCTCGGACGAACTCCGTCGTCTGCCCCACGACTCCCTCGTCGACCACATCCGACGACGGCTGTGCTGTCCGGTCCTGCCCCCCGACGGGCAGGCGGTCGGAGACGAGCCCGGAGGGGGCGAGGACGGGTAGGCCACGGGTGCGGGTACGGTCGGCACATGCCCCCCGTACCGACGATCGCGATGCCCTGGTGACCGCCTCGAACGAGGACACCGCGAAGGTGTCGGGGGACGAGAGCCGCCGCGTCGACACCGAGCTCCGCTGGCCTGTCGTCCTCGCCGTGCTCGTCGCCCTCGCGCTCTACGGGGCCCTGCCGAGCCAGTTCCCCGCGTGGATGCGCATCGGCGTCGTCGTCGTCGGGCTCGTCATGCTCGTCTCCGTCACGGTCATCAACCCGATCCGACTCAATCGCGAGACCCGTCTGTCACGAGCACTGTCGGTGGCCCTCGCCCTCGTCCTCGTCGTCGCGAACCAGGTCGCCCTCGTGATCCTGATCGTGATCCTCACCACCCAGCGGCACCCCGACGGACCGGCCGACCTCCTGGCGGCCCTTCAGGTGTGGATCACCAACATCGTCGCGTTCGGCCTGCTGTTCTGGGAGCTCGACCGAGGTGGCCCGGTCGCTCGGCGTGTGGACCACCGTCGGGACCTGCCGAGAGCCGACTTCCGGTTCCCCCAGGACGAGGACGGCGACACGGTGATCGAGGTCGCGCGCGGCTCCTCGGCGAAGAGCGACTGGGTGCCCGCGTTCGTCGACTACGCGTATCTGTCGCTGACGAACTCGATGGCGTACTCACCCACCGACGTGATGCCTCTGACCTCCCGGGTCAAAGCGCTGATGGGCCTGCAATCGGCCGCGTCGTTCGTCATGGTCGCGCTCGTCATCGCACGCGCCGTCTCACTGCTCGGCTGATCGATCGGCGATGTCGACGGCCGCCGACGTCTTGTCCACTATCCGAACTGAGGCGACGGGACCGGGCGAGCGCGCCTACGGTGCGGGGCACGAATCGACCCGATCCGACCCCTCAGGAGGAATCCGTGCCCACGAACATCGGTTACGCGACACCCGACGCCGCCACTCCCCTGTCTCCCCTCGAGTTCGACCGAGCGCCCGTCGGCGCCGAGGACGTGCTCATCGACATCACGCACTGCGGTGTGTGCCACTCCGACGTGCACCAGGCCCGTGACGAGTTCGACGGCCCCTTCGCCACGAATTTCCCGTGCATGCCCGGGCACGAGATCGTCGGTACCGTCGCCGAGATCGGCTCGGACGTCACGTCGTACGCCGCCGGCGACCGGGTAGGCGTCGGTTGCCTCGTCTACTGGGGCAGCGACGACCAGCGCGGCACCGACGAGGAGCAGTACCAGCAGCCCCCGGCGATCTTCACCTACAACGCGAAGGACCCGGAGACGGGCGAGGTCACGTTCGGCGGTTACTCCGACCAGATCGTGGTCAACGAGCACTTCGTGCTGCGCATCCCCGAGGCGATCAGCAGCGAGCAGGCCGCGCCCATCCTGTGTTCGGGTGTCACGACCTGGGCACCTCTGAAGCACTTCGACGTCGGAGCGGGTCAGCGTGTCGGCGTGGCCGGCATCGGCGGGCTCGGCCACCTCGGCCTGCAGATCGCCGTGGCCCGCGGAGCCGAGGTCGTCGCCCTGACCACCACCCCCGAGAAGGCCGAGCTGGCCAAACAGCTCGGGGCCAGCGACGCGATCGTCATGACCGACGAGGACGCCGTGGCCGCGGCCGAGGGCACGCTCGACTTCATCCTGTCGACCATCCCGACCGCATTCGACATGAAGCCGTACCTGTCCCTGCTCGGTCACGACGGCCGGCTGCACTCGGTCGGCATGCTCGAGCCCATCCACGAGGGCGGCATCGACTTCGGCGCCGTGTCGCTCAAGCGGCTCTCCCTGAGCGGCTCGCTGATCGGCACCATCGCCGAGACGCAGGAGGTGCTCGACTTCTGCGCCGAGCACGACATCGCTCCCGACGTGCAGGTCATCGCCGCGTCCGAGGTCAACGACGCCTTCGACCGCATGGTCGAAGGCGACGTGCGGTTCCGGTACGTCATCGACTCGTCGACCCTGCGCGACCAGGCCTGACGCCCCCGCGACAGGCCCCGCGCCCCCGCGACAGGCCCCACGCCTGCGCGACGTCCCGCGATCATCGGGACCCCCGCCTCCACCCCCACCGAATCGAGCGAAGGAGCAAGAATCGTGAAAGCACTCATCTACCACGGCCCCAAGGACGTCAGCGTCGACGAGGTCGAGGACGCCCGCATCGAACGGCCGACCGACATCCTCGTCAAGGTCACGGCCACCAACATCTGCGGCTCTGACCTGCATATGTACGAGGGCCGCACCGACTTCGAGACCGGCCGCGCGTTCGGCCACGAGAACCTCGGAGAGGTCGTCGAGGTCGGCGACGGCGTCGAGAAGGTCGCGGTCGGCGACCGGGTCGTCCTGCCGTTCAACGTCGCCTGCGGCCACTGCAAGAACTGTGAGAAGGGCATGACCAGCTACTGCCTGACGATGCAGCCCGAGCCGGCCTACGCCGGTGCCGCCTTCGGGTTCGCGGACATGGGGCCCTACCAGGGCGGTCAGGCCGAGCTGCTGCGCGTCCCGTTCGGCGACTTCAACGCCCTGCGTCTCGGTGATGACTCGGTGGAGAAGGAGAACGACTACGTCATGCTCTCCGACATCCTGCCGACCGGGTGGCACGCGACCGAGCTCGCCCAGGTCAAGCCCGGCGACACCGTCGTCATCTACGGAGCCGGCCCGGTCGGCCTCATGGCGGCCCTGAGCTGCCAGGTCAAGGGCGCGTCGAAGGTCATGGTCGTCGACCGACAGGCCGACCGACTCAAGCTCGCGGAGTCCGTCGGTGCGATCGCCGTGGACGACTCGAAGGTCGACCCTGTCCAGTTCGTGCTCGACCAGACGCTCGGCCTCGGTGCGGACGCCGGGCTCGAGTGCGTCGGCTACCAGGGGCAGGGCGAGGGCGGGAAGGAGGTGCCGAACCTCATCATGAACCGCCTGATCGCGTCCGTGCGCTTCACCGGTCATATCGGCGTCGTCGGCGTCTACGTCCCCGAAGACCCGAATTCGTCCGACGAGCTCGCGAAGAAGGGCCAGTTCGCGCTCGACTGGGGCATGCTCTGGTTCAAGGGCATCTCGGTCGGGACGGGCCAGGCCCCGGTCAAGAAGTACAACCGTCAGTTGCGCGACCTGATCGCCGCGGACAAGATCAGCCCGTCGTTCATCGTCAGCCACAACCTGCCCCTCGACCAGGCACCGGATGCCTACCGGCACTTCGACGCCCGTGACGAGGGCTGGACGAAGGTCGTCCTGCACCCGACCGCAGCTCGGTAGAGGACGGGATCGGGGCGGGGGGCATCGTCGATGTCCCCCGGCCCCGATCTCCAGTGCCGAGGAGGCGCGAGGTCGTCACAACCGGAACGGCACGTCCAGGATGCTGTCGGTCAGAGGCCAGGCCCGACCGCAGGACGAGCACGTCGCCTCCCGGCGTGCTCCCGCGGCCGCGGCGTATCCGCCCCATTCGGGGCTCACCGCGACCCCGCCGCAGTCGGCGTCGATGCAGGCGAGGAGGACCATGTCGACAGCATGCGCCTGTCCCCGCCGCTCCGTGTGACGCTCAGGTTAATTGTCGCCATGAAGAGGCGACGTGCAGCCGGGCCGTTCCGCGAATGCGTCAGGACGCTCGCCCCGGTCGACGCCGAGCGCCTACGCTGACGCCATCCGCACCGAGCGCACCCGACGCGCTCGACGCCCGCTGGAGGGAGCGCGCTCGTGGTCAGGACCCCGAACCCACCCCTGTCTCCGTCGGAGCACGCCCTGCTGATGTCGGCCCGCTGGCGGGTCGCCGGGGACGCCAGACCCACCGGAGGCGCGGGTCACCACGGCGTGTTCGCCCTGTCGACCGCGCGCCTGCGATTCAGGCCCCGCGCCTCCTCTCGTCTTCGTGGTGCCCTCGCCGCCGATCTGTCTTCCGCGATCGCCGAGGCCCGGAGCCGAAGCGGTGCGCCGGGCGCGCGCGAGCAGACGGCGTCGACATCGTGAGGGGTTCGGCCTTGATCGACGGCTGGCGCGTCGTCCGGTCGCAGCGATCGGTGTTCGTCGACCCAGCAAAGGTGCGTCGCCGCACCGTGGTGGCGCTCCTCGTCGCGGTCGCGGTGGGTGCCGTCCTCACCATCGGCGCTGTCGGCTTGGACTGGATCGACGTGTCGCCGGCGCGAGCGGTCGTGGCGTGCGCGCTGATCGCGGGTGGCGTGGGGTGCTGCGCGGGCGTGTTCATCCGCACCGGCCGATCAGACGCGGTGCCCGTCGGGGACCGTCCCCTGGGAGATTGGCGACGGAGCGACCGCATCGACCAGCAGTTCTCGACGCACCCGCCGGCCCTGTCACTTGAGGACAGGGATGTCGTCCTCGAGCGGGCGCACCGCATGATCGCCCTCGGGGTCGTCGCGTTCGAACGAAGCGTCGTGCCCCTCATCGGCTTCGTCCTCGTCTGGGCCGGACTGCTCGTGGCTGGCCTCGCCGCGACGGAGTACGCCTTCGTCGCGGTCTACCCCGCGTTGCTCCTCGTGACGCCGGTCGGCAGCCTCCTTCAGGTCGCTCGCGCCGACGCGGCTCGCCAGCGAGTACTCGGACTGCCGGCACCTCCGGCACATGAGCCGCCTCGGCCGCGCTCCCGCGACGACGACCGGCCCGGCTCGCAGCTGTCGCTCCCGGACGAGTGACGCGACCCGTTGCTCGCGCGGGGCGATGACGCCTGCGACCCCACCCGGCGTCGGAGCGGGAGCCGGAGTCGGAGTCGGCGACCGATCACACGGCGATCAGACCTCGGACCGCGACACTATCAGTTCGACGACAGCCGCCACGGCTGCTCCGACCAGCGCCGCCGCGGTCCCGTGTGCGAGGCCGCCGGCATGGGCCAGCAGCTCACCCGCCCACTCCGCCAGCAGCCACGCCAGAGCGCCCGCCGCCAGCCCGGCGACGACCGCGACGACGGCCACTCCCGCGGCGCGCCTGACACCGACGCCCTTCACGACCGACCGAGCGGCGAGGGCGGGCAGGGCGGCGACGAATCCGATGACCGTGCCGACGATCGCCCCGCGTGACCCCATGTCGATGACGATCACAATGAGGAAGAAGCTCATGTTCGTGTCGTGGCGCTGCTCATAGAGGCTCGGCAGGATCGGGCCGAGCTCCACCAATCCGTAGAGGAGCATGCCGACGAGCCCGCCCGAGATCAGACCGCCGAGCAGATACCAGCCGACGGCCGAGCGGCGCGCGCGGACCGGAACGGACGCGCCCACCCCGAGTGTCATGTCCCGATCATCCCGACACCGGGTGCATCGCTCAAGACCTCGAACAGGGGATGCCATGAAGCGACCCGCTCGCATTCTCCGCCACCCGTTTGATAACGTTACCAAACGAGCGAGAGGATGCGCATGACGAAGTACACACCCGAGGGGATCGTGCCGGGCCTCTACGACAAGCAGCCGGTCATCGATCTGCCCGCGGGTCATCGCGCCCACGTCGGGTCGGAGGCGTGGCGGCAGCTGGCCACGCGCCTCCTCGACTCCCCCGGTCGCGCGCGGACACTCGCGATCGACACGTACCCCGGCTCCGACCTCGACGGCCTGCGCCGTGAGCTCGAGCGAGCCCTGCCCGACGCCCTGTTCATCGACGTCGAGGAGGCGGCCGCGAAGTCGCCCGCCGCGATCGACGAGCTCATCGCGGCCAATCTCACCGACGATCGGGTGTTCGGTGTGCTGGGGCATCAGACCCTGCCGGAGTTCTACGAGTCCGAAGCGTTGGAGGCGGTGGCCGGCACGCTCCGCGACGAGACACGTCCGGTGGTCGTCTACGGCTGGGGCGCGACGCTCGTGCCCGTCGAGTTCGACGTCGTCGTGCTGGCCGATCTGGCCCGGTGGGAGATCCAGCGCCGACAGCGCGCGGGTGCCCCCAACTGGCGCGCCGACAACGGTGACGACGACCAGCTGCGCAAGATCAAGCGCGGCTTCTTCGTGGAGTGGCGCGTGGCGGACCGTCACAAGCGCCTCCTCTTCGATCGCCTCGACTACGTGCTCGACGCGAACGGCTCGATGGCCGAGGCCAAGCTCGTCGACGCCGCGACCTTCCTCGCCGGGCTCGAGATCGCGAGTCGCCGGCCGTTCCGGCTCGTGCCGTTCTTCGACCCCGGGGTGTGGGGCGGCCAGTGGATGAAGGAGGTGTTCGAGCTCGGCGACGAGCAGAACTACGCGTGGTGCTTCGACTGCGTCCCCGAGGAGAACAGCCTGCTGCTGCGGGTCGACGGTGAGATCGTCGAGCTGCCCGCGCTCGACCTCGTGTTCCGGCACCCGCGCGAGCTGCTCGGCGAGAAGACGTTCGCGCGCTTCGGCGCCGAGTTCCCGATCCGTTTCGATTTCCTGGACACGATGGCCGGCGGCAACCTGTCGTTGCAGGTGCATCCGCTGACGGATTACATCCAGAACACGTTCGGCATGCACTACACGCAGGACGAGAGCTACTACCTGCTCGACGCGACCGACGACGCCGTCGTCTACCTCGGCATCCGCGACGACGTCGAGCCGGCGGCTATGGTCGAGGCCCTCGCCACGGCCGAGACCGGGGCCGCCCCTTTCGAGGCCGAGCAGTTCGTCAACGCGTTCCCGGCCCGGAAGCACGATCACTTCTCGATCCCGGCCGGCACGGTGCACTGCTCCGGAGCCGACTCGATGGTGCTCGAGATCTCGGCGACCCCCTACATCTTCACGTTCAAGATGTGGGACTGGGGTCGCGTCGGACTCGACGGCGTCCCCCGCCCGATCCACCTCGAGCATGCGGCCGCCAACATCCAGTGGAACCGCGACACCGCCTGGGTCGCCGATCACCTCGTCGGGCAGATCACGGAGACGGCGCGCGGCGACGGCTGGGTCGAGGAGCGCACCGGCCTGCACGAGCTCGAGTTCATCGAGGTGCGGCGGCACTGGTTCGAGGGCACGGCGCCGCACGACACCCGCGGCACGGTCAACGTGCTCAACCTCGTCGAGGGAGCGGAAGCGATCGTCGAGAGCCCCACCGCAGCGTTCGACCCTTTCGTCGTGCACTACGCCGAGACGTTCGTGGTGCCGGCTGCGGTCGGTGCCTACACGATCCGCCCGTGGGGGCGAGGTGTCGGTCAGAGGCTCGGGACGGTGAAGGCGTACGTGCGCGGGACGCTGACGGGGCCGGACGCGGGCTGACGCGGCTGGGGTCGGGGTCGCTGCGGCGCGGTCGCGGGCGCGGGCGCGGTCCCGGGCGCGGGCGCGGGCTCGGGCAGGGAACTCGTCTTCCCGCACAACCTCCTACGGTTCAAACCGCAGAAGCCAACCCGTCGCCGCACTCCCACACCGCGCCTCCTACGGTTCAAACCGCAGAAGCCAATCCAGCACCGCACTCCCACACCGCGCCTCCTACGGTTTGAACCACAGGAGCTTTTTTGAGAAAGGGTGGTCCGCTCGAGACGGGGCCAGGCCTCAGACCCTCGCTTGGCGGCGAGAACCTCGCTAGGACGCGAGGGTTTCGCCGGGACGCGAGGGTCCGGACGGCGAGCGAGCGAGCGAGCCGCAACCGAGCCGAGGAGGCGCGGGTCCCGCCCGCGCGCGGCTCGCGACCGACGTCAGTCGCGTTCGTCCCTCCACCAGCACTCGGCCGCCCCGAGCAGCGGAGCATCCTCACGCAACGGTGACGGCAGGACGACGACACGCGAGGCCAGCGCGGGATCGACCCGGCCTAGACCGGCAACGAGCGGCTCCGCGATCACGTCCCACGAGCGCGAGATCGCGCCTCCGACGACGAGGTGCGACGCCTCGAATCGATCGAGCCAAGGCGCCAGCGCGGCACCGAGGGCCGACACGGCACCCTCGACCGCGGATAAGGCGACCACGTCGCCGGCCCGCGCGGCGCGGCAGATCGCCTCGACACTCGTCGCGCCAGCCGACCCCGCGCCCGCCGCCAGCGACCCCGCAGCCGCGACGCCCGCACCCGTCCCAGCCCCGCTCGAGACCTCATACCGAGCCACGATCGCCGCGCTCGACATCGTCTCCTCCAACGGTCGACCGTCGATCGTCAGCGTGTGCACGTTGCCGTCGGTCGGCACGGTCGGTCCGTCCGACACCGCGCGTCCGTGGTCGAGGAAGGCCGATCCGACGCCGGTCCCGAGCGTGATCACGACGGCTCGATCCGGCCGGCCGAGGCCTCCGAACGCCCAATCGCCGACGCCGTACGCGACGGCGTCGTTCTCGAAGTGCACACCACCCGCCGCCGGATCGAGGGCCGCACCGAGCGCGGACCCGAGCTCCGCGCCGAGGTCGATCCCGGCCAGCGACCCGAACTTGCCGACACCCTCGAACGAGCCCGTGCCCGCCGCATAGTCGAACGGGCCGGGGAGGGCGACGACCCAGGACAGCTCCGAGACACCCGAGCGGCGAGCGAGCTCGCGGGCGGGGGCGGCCAGTGCGGCCAAGAGTTCCGCGCGGCCGGCGCCGGGATCGAGGGTGCCGTCGACTCTGTCCTGGACCCGCGCCTCCTCGGGTCCTGCATCGGAGCCGGCCCCTTCGACGCCGGCTCCGTCGACGCGGCCCGAGGCGACCGGGCCTCCGTCGACGCGGCCCGAGGCGACCGGGCCTCCGGCGACGAGGGCCGCCGTGACATGCCCGCCGCCCACGTCCATCACGCCGACGAGGCGACGAGCGCGCCGCGCCATCGCCCCGGCGTCGGCGTCCGCCCCCGCGTCGACGCCGGCCCGAGGAGGCACGCTCACGCGACCGCCCCGAGCGCCCCCGGCTTCCAGCCGAGCACCGCGAAGATCTGCACCATCGCGGCCTGGTCGAGGGTGGCCGCGGGGCGGGTCGGGTCGTAGTCGCCACCTCCGGAGGGCTGGAAGTGGAACAGCCCCGTCGCGGGATCGCGGTTCGAGCGCCAGGTCACCGTCGCGTAGCCCTCGACGGCCTCGCGATAGGCCGGGTCGTGACTGATCGAGTCGAGCAAGAGCAGGTCCTTGAAATAGAACGAGTTGAAGATGGCCGGCTGCTGCTGCAGTCGTCCCTCGGCCGTCCAGTACGCGAGCGAGCCGGCCGCGGATGCCTTCGCCGCGGTGAGATAGGCCGGGTCGCCGGTCGCCCTATAGAGGATGGCCGCCGTGCCGATCATGGCACCCGAGTTGTAGGTCCAGAGCGTGGGGTCGACCGTGCCGTCGTCGTGCCGGCTGTTCTGGTACAGGCCCTCGCCCGCCTTGAGGCAGGTCTCGTTCCAGTCGTAGAGGCGCGTGCTCCAGCTGAGGTAGGCCGGCTCGCGGGTCTCCTCGTAGAGGTGTGCGGCGAGCTGGGCGGCGAGTCCGGTGATGTTGGCGCCGCGGGTCGTGTTTCCGGGGGTGTCGATCCAGTCGAGACCGCCGGGGCAGGCGAGGGTCGGATCGGTGTTCCAGCCGCGGACGGCGATGTCGAACGCGGCCCGGGCCTGGTCGAGCGCGGCGGCGTCGTGGGTCGCCTGGTACTGGCTCACGAACGAGAGACCGACGACCGTGTTGTCGTCGTAGTAGACGTCCCCGCCCGAGCCCAGCGGCGCCGGCAGGTACGACTCGTAGCCCGCACGCCCGCCGGGCTTCACGGCGTAGTAGTGCTCGAACCCGGCGACCCGCGCGGCGGCCGAGTTCGCGAAGGCGGGGCCCACACCGGGCAGCCCCTGGAGGTCGAGCGACGCCTGCGCCGCCTCGCGATACTCCCAGAGGTACGAGTATGGGTTCGGCGACTGCGGATCGGTGTTCTCCCGGTAGAGGCCGTGGCCGGGGGCACCGAGGTAGAGGTGGTCCTGCAGCGCGTCGTAGCTCGCGATCGCGCGCGACGACCAGGGCGAGGCGGCAGCGGAGCCGGTCGTCTCAGCCGCCGTGCCGGACGGCGCTGCGGACGCCCCGGACACGGGGACGACGATAGCCGCGAGCACGGCCAAGGAGGCGGTGGCTGCGGTCACGGAGCGGGATCGGGTCATGGACGTCATCGGCTTCATTGCAGATCCTTGTCGTCGCCGGAAAAGGTTTGGTAACGATACCAAGTACGGCCGATCATCGCTAGGAGGCCGATTCTCGTGCCGTTTCGGCACGACCGTTTGTCACGTGAGCCCGCGCCTCGGCAGACTCGGCCCATGACCTCTGCCGAATCGTTCGTGGGCCGCCCCTATTGGGAGGACCGCTACGCCGGCCCCGATCTCGTCTGGAGCGGCAACCCCAATCCCGTCCTCGTCGACGAGACGGTCTCGCTCACACCGGGTCGCGCACTCGACATCGGCAGCGGCGAGGGAGGCGACGCGCTCTGGCTCGCCCGTCAGGGCTGGCAGGTCACCGGAGTCGACATCGCCCAGAACGCGCTCGACAAGGCACGCGGACGCATCGAGTCGATCGATGCCGAGGCGGCGAGCCGCATCACCTGGGAGCAGCACGACATCACCGAGTGGACTCCCGAACCGAGCAGCGTCGACCTCGTCTCGTCGCAGTTCATGCACCTGCCGGAGCCGGCGCGCACCGCGCTCTTCCGTGCATTGGCAGCCGCGCTCCGCCCCGGCGGAACCCTGCTGATCGTCGCGCACGACCTGTCCGGAGTCGACACGACCGTGTTCCCCGACCGCCCGCAGGGGCTCGACTACGGCGTGGACGACGTGCTCGCGTCGCTCGACGGCACGGGGCTCGAGATCGTGACGGCCGAGGTGCGTCCGCGTCCCGCCGCGGCACACACGGCACCCGCCGACGAGCACGGACACGGGGATGCGCACGGTGATGCGGCCGCGCCGCCGCATCACCTGGCCGACATCGTCGTCAGGGCGACCCGTCCGGAGGCGCGGGTCGGCTGAGCGCGCCCCGCGCCTCCCGCAGTCCCCGGCTCCCGGCTCCCCGCTCCCGCACCTCCCCCGGCTCCTCGCCCCGCGCCTCCGGCCGTCGTGTCGCGTTCGCGACATCCTGTCGCGCACGAACGCCACACGACGCCGCGAACGCGACACGACAGCGCGCCGCGGCAGCCGCCGCCTACGCCGGCGCCACCAGCTCCGCCAGGGTCGGTGGATTCGCGCCCGCCCGCGACACGGCCACGCGCGCGCTGCGCAGCGCGGTGTCGGCGAGCGCCGCGAGCTCCTCGCCCGATATCGCCCCCTCGCGGACCGCCTCGTCGAGCCCCGCCGACACGATCCCGTACAGCAGGCCCGACATGAACGCGTCCCCGGCGCCGATGGTGTCGACGACGTCGACGGGCAGTGCCGCCCGGGTCAGCCGATCCGTTCGCGACGCGATCAGGCAGCCCTCGCCGCCACGGGTCATCGCGACGACGGAGGCTCCCGCGCCGAGGTAGTGGTCCAGCACGGCGTCGTGCGGGAGGCCCGGGTGCAGCCACGCCGCGTCCTCGTCGCTGAGCTTGAGCACGTGCACGAGCCCGGCGAGACGATCGATCCGCGCCGACACGACGTCGCGATCGGGAGCGATCTGCGGCCGCACGTTCGGGTCGAGGCTGAGCAGCGCCCCCGCGGGAGCCGCCGCGAACGCCCGCGCCACCGCATCGGCGCCGGGATCGAGCACGCTGGCGATCGATCCGGTGTGGGCGACGCGCGCTCCCTCGGGGATCTCCACCGCCTCCGGAGCCCACTCGATCTCGAACTCGTACTCGGCATGCCGGTCGGCCTGGATCGTCGCGATCGCCTTCGACGTCGCCGCCTCGCCGAACGAGCCGGCGGCGATGTCGACTCCGGCGGACTCGAGATGCGCCTCGAGCAGGCGGCCCGCATCGTCGCGGCCGAGGTGCGTCCGGAGGCACGTGGCCAGCCCCAGTCGCGCCAGCCCGTACGCCACGTTCATCGGGCTGCCCCCGGCGTGCTCCCGGCGCGCGTCGCCGTCGATCACCACGTCGACGAGCGCTTCTCCGACGACGTACATCAAGTCGGGTGAGGTCATGGTGCGGGCTCCTGTCTGCCTCGACCATTGAACACCGCGGCTGCGGCCCGTCGCGAGCGCGCGGTGCGGCGTCTGTCGCGTCGTGTCGCGCGGTGTCGTCTCGCGCGGTGTCGTGTCGCGCGGTGTCGTCTCGCGCAGGGTCGTGTCGCGTCTGCGACATCGTGTCGTGAACGGACAGCACACGATGCCGCGAACGCGACACGACGGCGCTCCGACCCGGCCCGCGCCTCCAGGGCGCTGCGCAAAGATGGACCGTGCCCGCACTCATCGTGACCGCCCACCCCGACCCCGAGTCCCTGACGCAGCACATCGCGCGACGCCTCGCCGACGCGCTCGTCGCGGAGGACGTCGACGTCGAGACCGCCGACCTCGCCGCCGAAGGCTTCGACCCGCGCTTCACCCTCGCCGACCGGCACACGTACCAGGTGGGCGGCGACTTCACCTCGGACGTATCGCGCGAGCAGGCCCGCCTGGACCGTGCCACAGACGTCGTGCTCGTCTTCCCGGTCTACTGGTGGTCGATGCCCGCCCTGCTCAAGGGCTGGATCGACCGCGTCTTCGTCAACGGCTGGGCGTTCGACGTCGCACCGGACGCGGGCATCGTCCGCAAGCTCGGGCGGCTCACCGTGCACCTCCTGCCCGTCGCCGGAGACGACATCGGGGTCTACGAGCGCCACGGATACGAGCAGGCTCTGCGCACCCAGATCGAGCACGGCGTCGTCGACTTCTGCGGCGCCCGGCGCGGGGTGACCGCGTTCGTGCACGACTCCGAGCGAGAAGACGCCGCCGCCCGCGACCGCCTCGTCGCCGAGACCGTCGAACTCGTGCGGGCGGCGATCGCGCCGCGAGACTGAGTCGGCCGCCGCCTTCGGCGGTGTCGTGTCGCGTTCGTGGCATCGTGTCGCGCACGGACGGCACAGGACGCCGCAAACGCACCACGACAGCACGCGGCAGAACCCCCAAGAGAGCGAGTGACGGGAATCGAACCCGCGCTACCAGCTTGGGAAGCTGGAGTTCTACCATTGAACTACACTCGCGCGACCGCCTCGGCGACGGACGATCCCACTATACCGGGGCTCGACACGGGCCGGCCCCGCGGAGGCGCGGGTCGCCTAGGAGGCGCTCGTCACCACCCCGACGATGCGCACGTCGACGGACGCGGGCGGCAACGCCTCGAGGTCGAGGCGCGCGAGAAGCTGCTGGGCGACGTCCCGTGCGACGCGCGGCCCCGCGGCGCCGTCGGTGACGGCGAGGTCGAGCGTCACCCGCGTCTCGAGCTCGGCGACGGCGATGCCGACGACGGGCACCGGTCGGCCTGGCTTGAGCGCACCCCGGATCAGCGCGCCGAGCCCCGGTCGCGCCTGGACCCGGACCACACCGGGCACGGCCGCGGCGAGCGCGCCGAGCTCGTCGGCCAGGGCCACGAGGGCGACATCGGCGGCGTCGCCGCCGACGGCGTCGAGTTCGATCTCGGGAGTCATGCGGCACCGCCTCGTTCGGCCTCGAGCAGATGGATGTCGCCGACGAGCACGTCGACGCGTTCGACCACGAGTTCGGTCTGGGTTAGGAGGTGCCGCGACACGGCACGCCGCACATCGTCGGCCAGCTCGGCTGCGGCCGCACCGAACAGCACGCTGATCTGCACCTCGACACTCACCGGGGCATCCGGCAGCGCGAGATCGCCGTCCAGCGAGCACGACAGCACGAGCACGCCGGGCACGCGATCGCCGGCCTCGCGGATGAGTCCGCGCACGGCGCCCTCGGTGATGTGCAGGGTCGTCCGCAGGTCGGCCGACGACAAGGGGATGTCACGGCCCGAGCGCGACTCGAGGCGCACGCGGCTCATCACATTCGAGATCCAGGTCGCGTCGGCGACGCCGACGTCGCTCGCATCGTTCGCCATCATCTGACCGGACAACCGACGGAGACGTGCCAGCGCCTCCAACTGGGCGAGGTTCTCGGCGGACTCCTCGATCTCGGGGTCGTAGGGTTCGCGACCCGAGTCGAGGTAGTCGGACAACCTCTCGGTCGTCACTCCGTCGACGTCGGCATCGCGGTCGGTGGAATGCTCGTCGGTCATCGCCACGCCTCCATCTCACGGGTCAGTGCCTCTCGAGCGCGCGCCAGTTGGCCGCGCACCGTGGTCACCGTCGCCCCGGTGTGGGTCGCGATGTCTCCATACGATTCTCCCCCGACCTCGCGCATGAGCCACACCTGTCGTTGACGTTCGGGCAGCCGATCGAGGGCGGCACGCAGCGCTCCCATCGCGTCCTTCGACTCCACGAGCCGGTCGGGATCGTTCGACGCCGACTCCTGCGGCAGTTCGAGATCGTCGACGTCGTCGGAGGGCCGGCGCGCCCGGATGAGGTCGTATCCCTTGCGCGACACGATGCGCATCATCCAGCCTCGGACGGCGTCGGGCGTCTGCAACCGCGGCAACTCGCGCCAGATCGTCACCGAGGCCTCTTGCACCGCGTCCGACGCATCGGCCCGCGACCCCGTCAAGCGCGTCGCGTATGCCGTCATGAGCGGCAGGTGACGCCTGAGCAGGATCTCGAACGCGACCTCGTCGCCGTCGGCGGCGCGGGTCGCGAGGGCCCCATCGGAGGCACGGGTGAGGTCGACCGACACCGCGCCTCCTGACCCTCGGAAAAAACTTCGACGAATTTCGTGACACATCCGCTCCGGGCTGCGTCCTATCCATGAATACACCGCCGCATCCCGCGGTGGCGGGCCTGTCCACAGGCCCGGAAGTCATCAACATCTTGCGGAGGACTCATCATGGCCAACACCACCTCGGACAACAGCACCCCCACTCCCGCCACCAGCCGCGTGGACAAGGTCGTCGCCCCCTCGAGCAGCCTCAGCACCTCGACCACGGCCGGCGTCGCGAGCGGCAAGACCGTCATCGCCGACGGCGTCATCTCGAAGGTGGCCGGTATCGCGGCCCGCGAGGTCCCCGGCGTCTTCGCCCTCGGCGGCGGAGCAGCCCGAGCCTTCGGTGCGCTGCGCGACGTGATCGGCAGCACGGACCTCGGCCAGGGCGTCCGCGTCGAGGTCGGCGAGACCCAGGTGGCCGCCGACGTCACGATCGTCGTCGAGTACCCGCAGCCGATGCACGAGGTCGCCGAGCAGGTGCGCGCCTCGGTCGCCCGTGCCATCACGCAGCTCGTCGGCATGGAGGTCGCCGAGGTCAACGTCGCCATCAACGACGTCCACATCCCCGGTGAGGACGACGACGAGCAGGCCGGCACCGAGAGCCGCGTGTCGTGAGCGCCACCGTCACCGGCATCGCCATCGGCGCGGCACTCGCCTTCGCCGCTCTCGCCTACGGCTTCTGGGGCTTCATCCTCGTCGCCCTCTTCGTGGCCATCGGTGCCCTCGTCGGACGGATCGTGTCGGGCAAGACCGACGTGAGCGGCCTCGTCGACGCGCTTCGCGGACGTCGATCGAGCTCATGAGCACCGCCGCCCTGAACGGGACGGCCCCCCGCGGAGCAGTCAGCCGCGTCGGCCGTCCCCGTGCCCTGGACGCCCGGGGTCCCCTCCCCGACCCGTCGACGATCTCGGGTCACGTGAGCATGGCCGGGCGCGTCCTCCAGCGTGTGGGCACGGCCGTCGTCGCCGAGACCCTGAAGGTCGATCGATCCGACGTCCATGTCACCGCCGACGACGATGCGGGGCATCTCGCGTTCCGGGTCACGACGCCCGTCCGCATCCCCGTGCTCGGCGATGCGATGAGCATGCCCGAGGGCGGCGTCGTCGCCGTCGTCCGTTCCCTGCAGGACACCGTCTCGCAGAGGGTCCGGGAGATCACGGGACGCACCGTCTCTCGTGTCGACGTCACGATCAGCGGCAGCAGCATCCAACGCACCGGGAGGGTCTCATGACCAGCACCGCCCCTCGGGTCGAGACCGACGGCCACGACACCCGCCTCTCCGGCGGCGCTCGTCCGTCGGGCATCGATCCCGCCCTCTACAAGCGGCTCGTCCGTCGTGAGTCGCACGCCTCCCGTTCGGGCACGGCCATCGTGCTCGCCGTGCTGCTGGCCGTCGTCGTGGCCTGGGTCGGAACGGAATCGGTCATCGCCGCACTCGGCCGTCCGGCTCTGCTCGCCTCGCCGATGGACGTCCTCGCGACGCTCCGCAGCGCCGCCGACGGTCAGAGCGGGCTCGTCATCGGAGCCGGCGTCCTCGCCGTCGTGATCGGCATCGTGCTGGTCATCATCGCGCTCGCCCCCGGCCGTCGGGGTCGGCACGAGATCGTCGACTCCCGAGTCGCCGCGATCGTCGACGACGTGGTCATCGCGTCGTCCGTGGCCCGTGCGGCACGCACCGCCGGTCGACTCGCACCCAGCCAGGTGCGCGCCTGGGTCTCGCGACGCCGCGTGGGGATCGACCTGACCCCCGCCTCCGGGGTCTCGATCGACGACGAGTCGGTCGTCTCCGCCGCACGGGACGAGCTCGACGCCACCGCCTACCGCCCGGCCCTCCAGCCGACGGCCAAGATCGTCTCGAAGGGACGGATCAGCGCATGACCTCCAGCAACAGGTTCTTGAACCGGCTCTTCGTGCTGGTCGTCGGCGTCATCAGCCTCGCGGTCGGCGCCACCCTCATCGTGTTCGCGCTGCCCGCCGCCGGATTCGCCCGCGACTGGCTCGACTCGGCCCGCTCAGCCGTGGCGGACACCCTGAAGTCGACCCCGCTCGACCCGACCGGTGGATCAGGAGGCAGTTGGTTGCCCCTCGCTCTCGCCGCCCTGTGCCTCGTGCTGCTGGTCCTGTTCGTCTGGGCGATGTTCGCCCACGGTCACGGCCGCACCGATCGTGTGCTCGTGGCCGACGAGCCCGCCGGCTCCATCGCGATCTCCGCCAAGTTCGCCGACAACGCGATCACCGATGCGCTCGAGTCGCGGCGCGATGTCGCCTCGGTGTCCGTGTCGGCGTGGACCGTCCGCCGCGAACCCGCGCTCAAGGTGCGCGTCCGCGTGACGGCCGGTTCTGCGCCCGGCCCCGTCGTGAGTGCCGCCTCGGACGTGGTGCGCGGCCTCGACCGCGTGCTCGGCCAGACCGTACCCGTGCTGGTCGAGGTCGTCGGCGCCCCGGCGCAGACGCGGACGGCGTCGTCGCGCGTCGCCTGATCCTCACGCCCCTCCTGCGGTTCGAACCGTAGGAGGCGCGGGTTGCGTGACCGACACCGGCACCAGCACCGGCACCGGCACCGGCACCGAAACGAACGCGAAAAGCCTCCTACGGTTCGAACCGTAGGAGGCTTTTCGAAAACGCACCGCTCCCAGCGAGCAGCCCCGAGCACGCCACCCCGGGGGGGCGCCGCCCCAGGGGGCACGCCGCCCGAGGCCACGCCACCGCAGGGGGTACGCCGCCCGAGGCCACGGCGCCCATGGCCACGCCACCCCTAGCGCACCGCGAGCAGGATCTTTCCGAGATGCTTCGACGACTCCATCCGCTTGTGCGCGGCACCGGCGTTCTCGATCGCGTAGACGCTGTCGAGGATCGGCCGCACGGCACCCGATTCGATCAGCGGCCACACGTTCTCCCGGACACTGGCCATGATCTCGCGCCGCTCCTCCAGCGGGCGGGCGCGCAGCGTCGTCCCCCAGATGCGGCCGCGCTTGCCCATGAGTGCGCCGATGTCGATCGTCGCCTCCGAGCCGCCCATCGAGGCGATGACCATGATCCGGCCGCCCACGGCGAGCGCCTCGACGTCCCGGGCCAGGTAGTCGCCCGCGACCAGGTCGAGCACGACGTCCACGCCGCGTCCGTCGGTCTCGGTCTTGATGACGTCGACGAAGTCCTCCGAGCGGTAGTCGATACCGCGGGCGGCGCCGAGCTCCTCGCAGAACGCGACCTTCTCGGGCGAGCCCGCGGTCGCGTAGACGGTCGAACCGAGGGCCGCCGCCAGCTGGATCGCGATCGACCCCACCCCGCTCGACCCGCCGTGCACGAGCAGCGTCTCGCCCGGCTTCAGCCCGGCCGACATGAAGACGTTCGACCAGACCGTCGCGACGGCCTCGGGCAGACCGGCAGCCAACACGAGGTCAACACCCTGCGGCATCGGCAACACGAGGCCGGCGTCGACGGCGACCCGGTCGGCATACCCGCCACCGGGCAGCAACGCCACGACGTAGTCGCCGACGGAGGCGCCGGTCACGTGCTCACCGGTCGACACGATGGTGCCGCTCACTTCGAGCCCCGGCCAGGTCGGAGCTCCCGGAGGCGACGGGTAGTGCCCCTGGCGCTGATTGACGTCGGCCCGGTTGACTCCGGCGGCGGCGACGTCGATCACGACCTCGTTCGGGCCGGGAACGGGCTCGGGGAGTTCGGAGACGACGAGCGCCTCGGGTCCGCCGGGGGTGGGAACGGTGATGGCACGCATTGGCCCAGTCTGCCTCCTGGCCGCGGTCTCGGGTTCGGGAGCCGCGCCTCCTCGGCTCGCACACGCCGTGTCGTGTCGTCTCTGCGGCGTCGTGTCGCGTCCGTGCGCGACACGATGCCGCGAACGCGACACGACACACGAGGAGGCGCGGGTCGGCTTCCAACTAGGCTGGCCGCGTGCTGCTCTCGGACCACGACATCAAGCTCGAGCTCGACGCCCAGCGGATCGGTCTCGATCCCTATGACCCGGGTCTGATCCAGCCGTCGAGCATCGACGTGCGGCTCGACCGCTTCTTCCGGTTGTTCGACAACCACAAGTACCCGTTCATCGACCCGGCCGAGGATCAGCCCGAGCTGACGCGTCTCGTCGAGACGAAGCCCGACGAGGCGTTCATCCTGCACCCGGGCGAGTTCGTGCTCGGCAGCACGTTCGAGCTGGTCAGTTTGCCCGACGACGTCGCCGCCCGACTCGAGGGCAAGAGTTCGCTCGGCCGCCTCGGCCTGCTCACGCACTCGACCGCCGGGTTCATCGACCCCGGCTTCAGCGGCCACGTGACACTCGAGCTGTCGAACGTCGCGACCCTGCCGATCAAGCTCTGGCCGGGCATGAAGATCGGTCAGCTCTGCTTCTTCCGGCTGAGCTCGCCCGCCGATCGCCCCTACGGGTCGAGCGAGTACGGCTCGCGGTACCAGGGGCAGCGTGGGCCGACGGCGTCGCGGTCGTTCCAGAACTTCCACCGGGCCGACGTCTCGCGCTGACGCACACCGCGTCCGACCGGGCGCCGCACACCGCGCCGCGCACCGCGCACCGCACCTGACTGAGAGTGACGCGGGAGGAGACCCGACTCTCCCCCCGCGTCGGCAACTCGCGTCCCTGAACCCTTGAGAGCGACGCGAGGCATCATCAGTTTGCGACGAAAATCCGCGGAGAGGAACAGTCTGTTCCGTCAGGTGGACACAGAACGTAGCGCAGGTACGCATGGCGAACGCATTCCCGATCACGATCACCCGACCGACGGAGCTACCCGTCCCTCCCCTTGACAATCAGGAATCGAGGGTGTGGCGGGGCGAGTGGCCGTACTCCTCGACGTAGGCGGCGGTGAATCGACCGGCGTGCACGAACCCCCAGCTCATCGCGATGCCGGCCACGGTGTGCCCGCGGGACGGGTCGGCGACGAGGAGGTCTTCGTGGGCGCCGCGCAGTCGAGCCAGCCGCAGCGCCGCCATCGGTGTCGTGTCGAGGTGGCGCCGGAACGCGAACTGCAGCCCGCGCGGCGTGAGTCGCGCCGCGAGGGCGATCTCCCCGAGACCGATGTCGTCGTGGGCGTGCTCGTCGATGTAGTCGAGGGCACGCCGCACGGTCGCGGGCAGCGACCGTCCGTCCGAACCCGTGGTGTCGTCGTCGAGCCGCTCGGCCCGCTCCGAACGCTCGGGCCGCTCGGCGTTGCTCGCGAACGCCTCCACCAGGGTCGACACCAGGAGCCGGAAGGTCGCGCCCCGGATCAGCTCGCTCGCCATCGCCTCCTCGTTGCCGATGATGTCGCGGTGGACGTGCTCGGCCACGGCACTCCACAGTCGTGCCAGATCGGGCGTGCGCGCGGTCGACAACGTGAAGTGCAGGCCCTCGGGGGGTGTCTCGACCCCACGCGAGACGAGCTCGCGTTCGACGGCCGTGCGGTCGAGGAGCGTCTGCACCACCTCGATGCCGACCGCCCTCGTCGTCAGGTTCTGGTCGGTCGGCAGCACCACGTGCTGCCCCGGACGCACCACGACCGATACATCCCCCGACGACAGGGCGAGCGTGCCGGCGTTGAGCCGGGTCACGCAGAAGAACGGCAGCGGCCCGCTGAGCACGTTCATCTCGTCCGAGTATCGGAGACGCGAGAGGGAGAAACGCTCGTCGCCGTTGACGTGACGGCTGAAGTGGAACGGCTCCGCGCCTCCTCGGGTCATCGTGATCACGCGATAACCGCGTCGGATGATCTCGTGCGCGAGCTCGGCGTCCGTCGTGTCGATCCCGCGCACGCGGGGATCGAGCGCCGGCTCGGACGTCACGGTCACCTCGCAGTCGACGTCGCCAGGCCGTCGCGGTCAAGTCCGGAGATGTCGATCGACGCTGGTCCGCCGATCCCTGAACGATAATCACTTATTCGAGCGCGCGCTGGCTCGTTTTCGAGGCGACAGGGAGGGAGGACGGGACCCGGACGGCGTAGCGTCCAGAAATGGACTACAGAACTCTAGGAAACAGCGGTGCCGTCGTGTCGGAGCTGACACTGGGCACCATGACCTTCGGCGCCGAGGCCGACGAGAGCACGTCGCACGAGATCTTGGACGCCTTCGTCGAGGGCGGAGGCACGTTCATCGACACCGCCGACGTCTACAGCGCCGGAGTCTCGGAGTCGATCATCGGCCGCTGGCTCGCCGCCCACCCGACCGAGCGCGATCAGGTCGTGATCGCGACGAAGGGCCGGTTCCCGATGGGCGACGGCCCGAACGACGTCGGCCTGTCGCGTCGTCATCTTGCGCGGGCGCTCGATGCGTCGCTGACCCGGCTCGGCGTCGAGAACGTCGACCTCTACCAGATGCACGCCTGGGACGCCCTGACGCCCCTCGACGAGACCCTGCGCTTCCTCGACGACGCCGTGACGGCCGGCAAGATCTCGCATTACGGCTTCTCGAACTACCTCGGCTGGCAGCTGGCGAAGGCGGTCGGCCGCGCGGAGGCGCTCGGCTTCACGCCGCCCGTCACGCTGCAGCCGCAGTACAGCCTGCTCGTGCGCGACATCGAGCACGAGATCGTGCCCGCGGCGCTCGACGCGAAGATCGGGCTGCTGCCGTGGTCGCCGCTGGCCGGCGGGTGGCTGAGCGGCAAATACGTGCGCGACGAGGCCCCGACGGGCGCGACCCGCCTGGGCGAGAACCCGACGCGGGGCATGGAAGCCTGGGAGGCGCGGAACGCCAACCCGACGACCTGGGCCGTCCTCGACGTGGTGCAGCAGGTCGCGTCGGCGCACGACGCGTCGGCGTCGCAGGTCGCGCTCGCGTGGCTGCTGCGCCGCCCCGCGGTCACCTCGGTGATCCTCGGCGCGCGGACCGTGTCGCAGCTGCAGGACAACCTCGGCGCCTCGTCGCTCGCGGCGAGACTCACCGACGACGAGGTGGCGCGGCTCACCGACGCGAGCGCTCCCCGCATCGACGACTACCCGTACGGGGTCGCGGGCGTGGCACAGCGTGACCGCAAGATCGGCGGCGGTCGCTAGCCGCGCCTCCTCGGGTTTCGACCCGTGAGGCCCTCTCCCAACGATGTGTCGCTTCCGGTCGATGTTCACGCCCGACATGCACCCGACGCGACACATCGTTGCGGACGGGCGCCGAGCCGAGGAGGCGCGGGTCGCGTCAGCGACGGAGCGTCGCGGTCGCCCCGACCCGGCCGTGCACCACACGCACGATCACGGTGACCACGAGCACCACGACGGCGGCGACGAGGGCCGCGACACCGGCCGTCGGGTCGTGCGGCTCGTCGGCGAGACGGCCCACGGCGATCCAGGCGAGTCCCCACGAGAGGGAGAGCGCCGGCGCCAGGCGGCCTCGACCGGCGAGCGCCACGACGACGCCGACGAGCGCGGCGACCGCCAGGACCGTCACGGACCACACCTCGCTCGGGATGCCGAGGCCGTCGAAGCCGGACGACACGAGTGCCGCCGCGATGTTGGCGACCGTCGCGACCGAGACCCAGCCGAGGTAGAGGCCGAGCGTCCCGTCGGTGACGATCGCGTCGACCCAGCCGGCCGACGGTGTGCGGAACAGCGTGACGAAGATGCGCGCGAGCACGAGCAGCAGGACCACGATGACACCGGCGGCGAGCCACACGTTGCCGAGCTGGACCGCGGTCAACAGCCACAGAGCGTTGAGCAGCAACGACGCCGCGACCCAGTAGCCGAGACGGCGGTGCCGGTCCCGGGCGCGCTGCGACGGGAGCGCCTGGTAGACGGCGTAGGCGATCAGGCCGAGGTAGATGACGCTCCAGATGGAGAACGCGGTGGTCGCCGGGGCGACCGTGGTGGCCGTCGCGCTCAGGGCTCCCCCGGCGGCATCGGAGACGGAGACGCCGCCGAACGCGCCCGATCCGAACGCCGCGAGCACGATCGCCAGGACGGCGGTCACCACGACGACGATCTGCCGCGTGACGTCGGCACCGGTGGCGGGGCTCGAGGGGTGAGAGGAGGTGCTGTCGGCGATGCGGGCGTTCATCGCTCCGACCGTAGTCGCGAGGCCTGCGCGCGTCCCGGGCGCGCCTCCTCGGCTCTGGCCCGGCCGGCCGGCTGGCATGGCGCGGGCGCGGGGGCGGGCCGGACGGGCTGCCGTCGTGTCGCGTTCGCGACATCGTGTCGTGCACGAACGGCACACGACGACGCGAACGCCACACGACGCGACGCCGAGCAGCCGCAGCAGCCGCCGCAGCCGCAGCGGCTACCGGGTCGCGGGCCGCCACCGGCGCAGCAGCTGCGCGTTCAGCGCGACGATCACCGTCGAGAGGGACATGAGCACGGCTCCGGCGGCCGGCGACAGCACGAACCCGACCCCGGCCAGCACGCCCGCGGCGAGCGGCACGCTCAGCACGTTGTAGCCGGCACCCCAGACGAGGTTCTGGATCATCTTGCGATACCCGGCCTGCGACAGCGAGATGACGCTGAGCACGGCCCGCGGGTCGTTCGACGCGAGGATCACGCCGGCCGACTCGACCGCGACATCCGTGCCGGCGCCGATCGCGATGCCGACGTCGGCTCGGGCGAGTGCCGGGGCGTCGTTCACGCCGTCGCCGACCATGGCGACCCGGCGACCACGGCTCTGCAGATCGCTGACGGTCGCGTCCTTGTCGTCGGGCCGGACCTCGGCGAACACCTCGTCGATGCCGAGCTCGCGTCCGACGGCGTTGGCCACCTGCTGCGCGTCGCCGGTGATCATCGCGACCCTCACGCCCCGGTCGTGCAGCATCTGCACGGCCTCGCGCGACTCGGGTCGCACCTCGTCGCGCAGGGCGAACGCGGCGGCGACGACGCCGTCACGCACGAGATACAGGATGGAGGCGCCATCGCCCCGCCAGGGCCGGGTCGCCTCATCGAGGTCGTCGGGCACCGAGAGCCCGCGGTCGCGGAGCAGTCCGGGCCCGCCGACCGAGACCGCGACCCCGTCGACCGTCGCGCTGACGCCCGACCCCGTGTGCGTGCTGAAGTCGGTCACGTCGAGGCGACGGCGGTCGCTGTCGCTGCCGCTGTCGGCGTCGCTGCCGGCGTCGCTGCCGGCGTCGGCGTCGCCGCCCGCCGCGGCCCGGACGAGCGCGCGGGCGAGCGGGTGCTCGCTGTCGCGCTCGACGGCGGCGGCCAGCGCGAGCGCGTCCCGGTCGGACAACGCGCTCCCGGCGCCAGCGGACGACACCGAGGACGAGGAGGCGCAGCGCACGTCGGTCACGGCGGGCTGCCCCTTGGTCAGTGTTCCGGTCTTGTCGAACAGGACGGTGTCGACGGTGCGCATGCGCTCGAGGGCGAGCCGGTTCTTGACCAGGATGCCCGCGGCGGCGGCCCGCTCGGTCGAGATCGCGATCACGAGCGGGATCGCGAGACCCAGCGCGTGCGGGCAGGCGATGACGAGCACCGTGACGGTGCGGGTGATCGCCTGGTCGACGTCGCCGAGCAGGAGCCACACGACGAACGTGATGACACCCGCGCCCGCGGCGAAGTAGAACAGCAGCGCGGCCGCGCGGTCGGCGAGCGCCTGAGCCCGCGACGACGAACTCTGCGCCTCGGCCACGAGTCGCTGGATGCCGGCGAGCGCCGTGTCGCCGCCGACCGCATCGACCCGGAGGCGCAGCGAACCGTCGGTCGCGACCGTCCCGGCCACGACGCGGTCGCCGACTCGACGGGTCACCGTGCTCGACTCCCCCGTGATCATCGACTCGTCCACGGCGGCCTCGCCGGTCACGATGACGCCGTCGGCCGGGACACGCGACCCCGAGCGGACGAGCACGACGTCGCCGACCTGCAGGTCGGCGATCGAGACGGATTCCGTGTCGGCGCCGTCGTGGTCGTCATGTCCGTCGACCACGCGGTCGGCGGTCTCGGGCAGCAGTGCGGCGAGCGCGTCGAGGGCTCCCGAGGCGGCACCGAGGGCCCGCATCTCGATCCAGTGCCCGAGCAGCATGATGACGATGAGGAGCGCGAGCTCCCACCAGAAGTCGAGGTCGAGCCCGAACAGGCCGAGCGACGTGATCCAGCTCGCGACGAACGCGACCGTGATCGCCATGCCGATCAGCAGCATCATGCCCGGCTGCCGCGTCCGCAGCTCGGAGATGCCGCCGGTCAGGAACGGCCAGCCGCCGTAGAAGAACAGGAACGTGCCGAGGATGGGCGACACCAGGGCGCTCCCCGGGAAGGACGGCGCGTCGTAGCCGAGCAGCCCGGCGAACATCGGGCTGAACACGACGACGGGGATCGACACGACGAGACTGACCCAGAACTTCGACCGGAACTGCGCGACGTGATCGCCGTGGCCGCCGTGGCCGCCATGCCCGGCGTGCCCGCCGTGCGCGTCGTGTCCGGCATGCGCATCGTGGCCCGCGTGAGCATCGTGGCCCGCGTGAGCATCGTGGCCCGCGTGAGCGTCGTGGCCGGCGTGCGCGTCGTAGCCGGCGTGCGCGTGATGCCCCGCGTGCGCATCGGTGTCGTGGTCGTGCGTCGTGTCCATACCCCCGTTGTATACCCCCTAGGGGTATCGCGTCTACCGCCCGGGAGGTCCGATCGTCAGCAGCACCGCGAAGACCGCGGCCACGCCGACGACACCGAGCACGATCGCGAGCACCAGGTGCGACAGCACCCAGCGCAGCAGCCGGTCGGCCGGTCGCGTGTCGCGGGGGTCGTCCCCGATCGTGCGGCGCCAGGGCCCCGACAGGCGCCCTGTCCGGTCGATCCAGCGCTCGACGGGCACCGAGGCATACGGCACGACGGCGCTGGCGAGAGCCGCGAACGACACCCCCGCATGCCAGCGCTGGTTGACGGCCACCACGACGACGATCACGACGTAGGCGATGAACACGAAGCCGTGGATCGATCCGCCCACCCGCACGCCCCACTCGCCGGCCTCGAACGCGTACTTCTGCAGCATCCCCGCGATCAGCAGGGTCCACGTGATGACTTCGGCGATGGCGAACGAACGGAAGAGGGCGCGAGGCGTCATGCCTCCATGTTCTCGGGCGTCGCCTGGGCGAAAGCCCCCGCCTCAGCCGCCGAACCGCTCCAACCGCACCCGTGTCGGGTCGTGACCCGCCTCGACCAGCCAGACGCCGACCGCTTCGACGAAAGCGGTCGGACCGCAGACGTAGACGACGGGGTGCCCCTCGGCCGGCAACGCGAGCTCGGCGAGCAGCTGCGCGTCGAGTCGCCCGGCCGTGCGATCGTGCCCGACCGGCGCGCGGCGCGTGTAGACCTCCGTGATCTCGACCGCGCCCGAGCGGGCAGCGGCGTCGAGCTCGTCGGCGAACCAGCGCGACTCCGGAGTCCGCAGTGAATACAGCAACCGGAACCGGGAAGCCGAGGAGGCACGGGTCGCCACCCGAGACCGGATCATCGCCATGAGGGGCGCGACTCCAGACCCTCCCGCGATCAGCTGCACGTCGGCGTCGACGGCCGCGGGCGCGCCGGCCGGATCGGGCAGCACGGCATGCACGGCCGACCCCGGCTCCACCGGCCTCGGCGGCCAGACGAACCAGCCGCCGATCGGCCCGCGCACCTCGAGCGCGTCACCGACCTCGGCAGCCTCCACGAGATAGGGCGAGACCTCGCCGTCGGGCAGCTCCTCGACCGTGATCTCGACTTCTGTCGCGACATCGACCCCTGTCTGGGCATCGACCTCTGTCTGGGCAGTGACCGCGACCGCCGCGCCGCTCGTCGCACCGCGCACGTCCGACAGCGAGTACGACCGCACCGCCTGGTAGCCGTCGTCGGCCGTCAATCGCACGTCGACGTGCTGACCCGCGATCGCCCGACCGAGACCGGGCACCGACAGCCGCAGCGAGCGCGCCGTCGACGTCTGCGGCGTCGCGCCGACGATCGTCGCCGCGCGCCACACGGAGGCGCTCATGCGTAGCGCTCCTCCCGCCACGGGTCGCCGTGGTTGTGGTAGCCCATGCTCTCCCAGAAGCCGCGCCGGTCGGTCGCCATGGTCTGCAGCCCTTGCACCCACTTCGCGCTCTTCCAGAAGTAGAGCCCCGGCACGAACAGCCGCGCCGGCCCGCCGTGGTCGGCGCTGAGCGGCTTGCCGTCGTACTCGTGCGCCACCCACGCCTTGCCGCCGAGCACCTCGCTCATCGGGATGTTCGTCGTGTACCCGCCGTAGCTCGTCGCCATCAGATACGGCTGCGACGTCTCGATGCCCTCGAAGAGCGTGTCGAGTGAGACGCCGCGCCACTGGGTGCCGAGCTTCGTCCAGCTCGTGACGCAGTGGATGTCGGTCTCGATCGACTCCTGTGGCAGGGCCAGGAACTCGTCCCACGAGAACGACCGCTGGCCCGCGTCGGTGCCGACCTGCAGCTCCCACCGTTTGATGTTGGGCGTCGGCCCGGCCGAGAGCACCGGGAACCCGCTCTCGAGGTACTGCCCGGGAGGCAGTCGCGGGTCGGCCGCGCGCCGCCTGCCGAAACCGGTGAATCCCACCATCGCCGTGCCTCCTCGTGTCGCATCGGAAAGTCGCTTCAGCCTACGCACGGCCCCCGACATCGAGCGGATCGAGGCTGAATTCGGGCTGGGAGTCGGGTGACACCGGGATGGGTGATGGTCGTACGGTAGATGGAGAGCAATTCGAAAGGACTCCCCATGGCTGAGTACACCCTTCCCGACCTCCCCTACGACTACAGCGCCCTCGCCCCGCACATCAGCGCGACGATCATGGAGCTGCACCACTCCAAGCACCACAACACCTACGTCACCGGCGCCAACACCGCCAACGCCGCACTCGCCGAGGCCCGCGACAAGGGCGACCTCGCGAACGTCAACAAGCTCGAGAAGGACCTCGCCTTCAACCTCGGCGGCCACGTCAACCACTCGATCTTCTGGACCAACCTCACCCCCGAGACCGGCGAGCCCACCGGCGACCTGCTCGAGGCCATCGGCCGCGACTTCGGCGACCTCGAGAAGTTCAAGGCCCACTTCACCGCCACCGCCCTCGGCGTGCAGGGCTCGGGTTGGTCCGTCCTGGCCTACGACGTCATCGGGCAGCGCCTGAGCGTCTTCCAGCTCTTCGACCAGCAGGGCAACGTGCCCTTCGGCCTCGTCCCGCTGCTCATGCTCGACGTCTGGGAGCACGCCTACTACCTCGACTACCAGAACGTCCGTGCCGACTACGTCAAGGCCTTCTGGAACATCGTCAACTGGGACAACGTCGCCCAGCGCTACGCCGCCGCCACCACCAAGACCCAGGGGCTACTGACCTTCTAGGTCGCGCCTCCGGCCTCGGCCGCACTCGAGACCCTCGCGTCCCGGTCAGACCCTCTCGTTCGAGCGAGGGTCCCACCGGGAGGCGAGGGTCTCGTCGCGTCCGGATCGGCGCGCGCCGCGGTGCGACGACTCCCCCACAGGAGGCGCGGCGTCAGCCGACAGGTTGAAAACGTCGCGCGGGCTCCCGGCCCTCGATCGCGAGGCCGTAGCGTGGCGGCATGAGATCGATACCGCGCTGGGGCCGCCACGTCGTGGCGCCCGCTGCCGCCGCGGTCTATCTCGTGTTCTGGATCGCACAGTCCTGGGGCCGCGGCGGGGTGTTCGAGAACACCGTCGTGTTCGGGCTCTTCGCCCTCGCGATCGGGCTGGCCTATTGGATGCCCGTCACGAGTCTCGCGCTCACGCTCATCACGCCCGTGCTGCAGTTGATCGGGTTGATCGCACCGCCGTCCGACACGACCTGGCCGTCGTACGGCGCGGTCGGGTTCGTCATGTTCTTCGTCGCCCTGCGGCCGTCGCCGTGGCTGCGGTTCGGTGGCCTCGCCGTCGCCGCGGCCGTCGCCGCGATGGGCGCCTGGCTGATGGCCGTGCCGACGCTCGCCCGACCCGAGGTGTGGGGCTCCTGGGTCGGGTCGAACGGCGGGCTGTCCCTGCAGTTGTCGTTGCTGACCGCCAGCCTCTTCGGGGTCTATGCCGGGGCCTGGGCGGCCGGCTTCGCATTCGCGAGCTTCCGCCGCGTCCGCACGGTCAACCTCGCCCTCGTCGAGACCGAGTCGCGGGCGGAGGAGGCCGACTTCGAGCTGCGGCTCGCCCTCGACCGGGCCCGCATCTCGCGCGACGTGCACGACGCCCTGGCGCACTCGCTGGCCGTGGTGGTCTCGCAGGCGCAGGGCGCGATCGCACTGCGAGCCGTGCGGCCCGAGGTCGCCGACGAGTCGCTGCAGACCATCGCCGAGGTCGGGCGCACGGCGCTGCTCGACGTGCGGCGTCTCGTCGAACGCATCACCCAGGACGACGACGTGACGGCGCCCCGGCAGACGCTCGCCGACGTCGACACCCTGATCGCGAGCATGCGCGACCTGGGCATGGAGGTGACGGTCACCCGTCTGCGTCCCGAACCCGCGCCTCCGGAGCCGATCGCCTTGGCCCCGTCGCAGGAGCTCGCCGTGTATCGCATCGTCCAGGAGAGCCTCACGAACGCGCTGAAGCACGCGGGCACACCGAGTGTCGTCGGCGTCGTCATGGCGTGGACGACCGAGGGGTTCAGCGTGACGATCACGTCGTCGGGGCGCGGCGACCCGCTCGTCGCCGCTCGACGCGGGCCGGAGCGCGGGGCCGGCATCCGCGGCATGACCGAACGGGCGCGATTGGCCGGCGGGACACTGACCGCCGAGCCGAGCGACGACGGGGCCTCGTTCGTCGTGCGGCTGTTCGTGCCGGGTGGGCCCGTGTCGGCGGCGACCGCGTCCATCCCGTTGATGACGTCGGCGGGGCTGCGACCCGCTCGCCCGCGTCCTGCGGTCACCGTCGAGCCCGAGCCGTTCGGGCACCCGCGGGCGCCGCTGCCGCGCCCGAGCGCGCCTCGCGCCGTGGAGGTACCCGTCTCCGCTGCCGCACCCGGCGTCGCCGCCGGCCCCGGTGCCGCCGCGTCACCCAGTGTCACCGCCGCACCCGGCGTCACTGCATCACCCGGCGCGACTGCGTCACACCGCCCCACCGAGGAGAACCGTGCCTGAACCCGTCATCCGCGTCGCCGTCGTCGACGACCAGCCGCTCTTCGCCTCGGGTCTGAAGATGTTGATCGAGGCGCAGCCCGATCTCGCCTGCGTCGGCACCGCGCTCGACGGGCGCGAGGCGATCGACCTGGTCGAACGGGAGCACCCGGACGTCGTGCTGATGGACCTCCGCATGCCCGTGATGAACGGTCTCGAGGCGACGAGCCGGCTGCTCGAGGGCTCCGGTCCGGACGGGCCGCTGCGGGTCATCGCGCTGACCACGATCCAGCGCGACGAGGCCGTGTTCGGTGCGCTCAAGGCCGGTGCCTATGCCTTCCTGACGAAGGACGCGACGCCCGACGACGTGCTCACCACGATCCGTGCCGCTCACCACGGCGATCCGGTGCCCACGGCCTCCGCCGCGCTCGACGTCGTCCACGAGTTCGCCGTGTCGCGTCCGGCCGAGTCCGAGTCGCGCCGCGAGGCGCTGCTCGAACCGCTGTCGCCCCGCGAGCGCGAGATGTTCGCCCTGGTCGCCCGCGGGCTCAGCAACACCGAGATCGCGGCGAGCGCGTTCCTCAGCGAGGCCACCGTGAAGAGCCACGTGCGCGCGGTGCTCCAGAAGCTCGACATGCGCAACCGGGTGCAGATCGTCGTGTTCGCCTACGAGAACGGACTCGTGGGGTGACCGGATGAGCGCACCTCTCGTCTCGCGCGCCGAGCGCATCGCGAAGCGGATCACGATCGGCGTGGTCGCCGCCATCGTGGCGACCGTGATCGCGATCGGCATCCCGAACAAGGTCCCCTACCGCCTCGACGACCTGCCCGAGAAGAACCGGGCGGCGTGGACGATGCCCCTCGACGTGTATCTCGCCCCGGGGTACACCCGGGAGTCGTATGCGCAGGCCCTGCTCGTGCAGCCGTGTCTCGCCCAGGCCGGCTACACGGGGTACACCGTGCCCTGGCGAGACATCGACGCGGCCTCGCTTGCCCTCGATCGCGTACCGATCCGCGCGTTCGACCTCTCCGTCGCCCAGAAGCGTGGCTATCACATCGCGAATTCGGACGACCCCGGCCAGGCCAGCTGGGACGACTACACGAATCGCTACTACTCCGAGATCCCGGATCGGGTGCGGGAGAAGTGCGAGGCGGCGACGGGACTCGACTTCGAGTCGCAGACCTACGACGGCTTCCGGGCGAACGACCTGGTGAATCGACTCAGCAACGCGGCCTTCCTCGACGCACGCACCGACGACAAGGTCCAGGCCACGGTGCCCGCCTGGCGGCAGTGCATGTCGATCGCCGGGTATACCGATGCCGGGGAGAGCCCCGCGGACATGCCCACTCCCGACATGGCCTACGACTACTCCACGACCGACCCCACGACCCCGGTCTCGAAGTCCGAGAAGGAGGTCGCGATGACGGACGCCACCTGCCGGGACACCTCCGGCTACCTCGACGCCCTCTACGAGGCCGAGTGGGACCGGCAGCTCACCCTGCCGCGGGACCTGGCCGGGATCCTGCTCAAGGTCGACACGCGCCGACTCGCCGAGCACAAGGCGAAGATCGACGAGATCCTCTCGACGATGACACCGCCGCGGCCGTCCTAGGGCGCCGCGACGACGTCGGGTTCGACGGTCTCGGGTTCAGCAGCTCGGCGTTCGGAAGCTCGGGTCTCGGGCTCGCCTGTCGGGGTCGGGGCCGACGTCGCCCAGCCGACCCGCGCCTCCTCGGCTGTCGACGGCGAGGCCTGCCGAGGCGGCCTGCTCGCGAAGAGCACGGCCGCCACGATCACGCCGCCGGCGACGACCTCGAACAGGTCGGGCACCTCGCCGAAGAACAACCAGGACGACGCGACGCCGACCACCGGCACGAGCATCGAGAACGGCGCCACCATGCCCGAGGGGTAGGCGGCGAGCAGGCGGGTCCAGAGCCCGTAGCCGACCAGCGTCGCGACGACGACGATGTAGAGCAGGCCGATCACCGAGGGCAGCGCGGCCGTCGTCGCGACGGTCGACAGGCTCGCGCCGATGCGGTCGGGGCCCTCGATGATCCACGAGAGGGCGAACATCGGCAGCGGGGGCACGACCGACATCCACAGCGTGAGGTGCAGCGGGTTCGGGGCGGCCGCCTTGCGGACGGCGACGTTGCCGAACGCCCAGCCGAGCGCTCCGCAGAGCAGCAGGACGACGGGTAGCAGCGCCGCCACCTGCGACCGGTGGACCGCGATGGCCGCCAACGCGAGCACGGCGATCGCGATGCCGAGCGCCTGTCGGCGGGTGATCCGTTCGCGCAGCCAGATGCCGGCGATGACGACCGTGAACGGTGCCGATGCCTGCAGCACGAGCGAGGCGAGACCCGACGGCATGCCGGCGACCATGCCGAGGTACAGGAACGAGAACTGCAGGATTCCGAGACCGAGACCGACCCGGAGGAGCGGCCAGACCCCCACACGCGGCCGCGGCACGAACAGGATGGTCGGCACGGCCAGCAGGGCGAACCGTATCGCCACGAGCAGGAACGGCGGGAAGTGCTCGAGCGCCAACGCCGTCATCGGGAAGTTCACGCCCCACACGACGGCGACGATCACGGCGAGCAGGCGGTCGCGAAGGGTCATGCGATCATGCTGGCGGCTCCGGACCTTTCAGCACCAGCGCGATGATCGCAATCGTCCTTGTAGGGTGCCTTCATGGATGTCCAGCACCTCGCCCTGCTCCGCGAGCTCGCCGAGCGCGGCAGCGTCACCGAGGTCGCCCGCGCCACGCACCGATCGCCGAGTGCCGTCTCGCAGCAGTTGAAGACGCTCCAGCGTCAGGTCGGCGCCGAGCTGGTCCGACGCGTCGGCCGTGGCGTCGAGCTGACCGACGCGGGTCGTGCACTCGCCGCGAGTTCGATCAAGGTCGCGACCGCGATCGCGGAGGCGGAGGCGACCTGGGAGGCGTTCCGTCACGGGACGACCGGCCAGGTCACGATCGCGCTCTTCCCGTCAGCGGCCGAGCTGTTACTCCCGGGGTTGCTGCATCGCCTCGCCGCACACCCGGGCATCGAGGTCGAGATCATCGACAGCGACGTGTCCGAAGACGAGTTCGGCGCACTCGCCGCCGACGCCGACGTCGTGGTCGGACACCGATCGGACGGGCTCGCTCCCCCGGACCGCGCCTCCTTGTCGGTGATCGCGCTCCTGCGCGAACCGCTCGACATCGCGCTGCCGCTCGGCCACCCACTGGCCGGGGGCGAGAGCGTCACGCTGGACGACGTGATCGGCGAACCCTGGGTCGGCGTGCCGGCGGGGTACCCGATCGACCGCGTGCTGATGTCGATGGCGCTGCAGTCGGGGGTCGCTCCGCGGATCGTGCACCGGTCGATCCATCTGCCGCTGCTCGAGAACCTCGTCGCGGCGGGGCACGGCATCGCGCTGCTGCCGCGGTACACGTCGGGGGCGCGCGCCTCGGGGCGTCTGCATCTGGCGCGGCTGGAGAACATCCGGGCCGGACGCCAGATCGAGGCGCTGATGCGGCCGGATCGCGCCGCCCGCGGTGCCGTGCGCGTCGTCGTGGACGAGCTGCGCGCGGAGGCGGCCGCCGTCACCGCGTGACCGCCGCCTCGCGCGGCGGGCCCGGCACCCCGCGCGGGGGCCCGGCTCTCCGCGCAGCGGGCCCGGCACCCCGTTCTGATCAACGCACCTCGTTGTAACGCGGTGCATTGATCAGAACGAGGTGCCGGCGGCAGTACAGGCCGGCAGGCCGGCGGCCGGCGGCCGGCAGGCAGGCAGGCAGGCAGGCAGCGCCTAGCGCACGCCCTTCGTCGCGAGGAACGCGACCGGGTCGGTCGGCACCGAGTTCTTGCGAACCTCGAGGTGCAGGTGGCACCCGGTCGAGCCGCCCGCGGTGCCGACGCCGGCGATGTTCTGCCCGGCCGAGACCTGCTGGCCGGTGCGGACGTAGATGCCCGACGTCTCCATGTGCCCGTACGCGCTCGAGATCCCGCCGCCGTGGTCGACGACGATCAGGTTGCCGTAGCCCGAAGAAGGCCCGGCGTACGTCACCTTGCCGGCCGACACGGAGAAGATCGGCGTGCCGCAGGTCGCACCGAAGTCGGCCCCGGCGTGCAGACGCCAGTCGCCGTAGATCGGGTGCCAGCGCATCCCGTACGCCTGGTAGGTGCTGTAGTTGCGGATCGCGGTGACCCAGCCCGTGCCGGGGTCCGGTACCGACGTGCCCGGCCCGGGGCCGACGGGCGAGGTGCCGCCGCCTCCACCGACCGGGGGCTTCGGCTTCGCAGCGGCCGCGGCAGCCGCAGCGGCCTGAGCGGCGGCCCGCTCCGCCGCAGCCTTGGCGGCCGCCTCGGCCTGAGCCTGCGCATATGCGCCCTCGAGCGAGAGTCGCTGGTCGGTGAGCGCGGCCGCCTGGGCGGCCAGTGTCGCGCGCTCCTCGTCGACGGCGGCGAGGTCGTTCGCGGCGGTCTCGCTCGCGGCGGAGGCGTCGGCGAGCGCCGTCTCGGCCTCCTTGGCGAGCTTGTCCCGCTGGGCCAGCGCGACGGAGGCCTGGTTCGCCAGCGACGTCGCGAGGTTGTCGGCCACCACGGCCCGTTCGCGCAGCGCACCGATGTTCTCGCCGAGCTTGCTCGACATGCTGAGGCCGCGCAGCAGGTTCTCCGCGTCGTCGCCGGCGGCGAGCAGGTCGCCGGTCAGTCCGCCGCTCGACGGACGGGCCAGCAGCACGGCCGCCTGGCCGACGATCTTGCGTGCCGATTCGGCCGACGCCTTCGCCTCGTCGCTCTTCTGTTGCAGGGCGGCGTGCTCGCCGGTCGCCAGGTCGACGGCGGCCTGGGCCTCGCCGAGCAGCTTCCCGGCCTCGTCGGCCGCGGCCTGAGCCTGGGAGGCGCGGGTCGACGCCGCGTCGAGAGCCGTCTGGATCTGTGCGAGCGACTGCTTCGTCGCCGCCTCGTCGCCCCGAGCCGCGAGCACCGCGTCCCACGACGGCCCGGCCGCCTCGGCCCGACCGGGCGCGCCGAGGAGCACGGCGGAGGCGACGGTCAGCGCGAGCAGGGCGCCGAGGACGCCGGTGCGGCGGCTCGGGGCACGGCGCAGCGAGCGCGCGAGAGGAGCGGAGGAGGCGGTGGGGACGGAGTGGTGCATGGCTCTCTGTCTGTCGTCTGGCGGGAGTGTCGTCTGGCGGAAGTCGCTTGCCGGCGAGCACGACACGCTCACCGACAATCCAGGCTAACCGCCACCTGTCTGATAAGCCACATCGGTCACACCAGTCACAGTGTTATCCCCACCCCCAGAGGAGGGGACGGGCCGGAATCCCGGGCCGCGCCTCCTCGTGGGTCGCAGCCGGGGCACAGGCGTGTCCCCCATAAGGCCCCTGCGCGATCCGCGCCTCCCGTGTTTGCATGGAGCACCACCATCGACGGGGCATCTCGGCGGTGTCCGTCGCGATCCTCCCGACCGACCACCGAACAGGCTGCGATGTCCCGACTCCCCCGCCCGCGCCTCCTGCGCCGCGCCTCCGGATTCGTCGCGACCGCCGCCGTCATCGGCCTGCTCGCCGCGTGCACGGTGTCCCCCGATTCGAAGCGGGCCGACACGACGCCCACCCCGACGGTCACGGCCGATCCGGTGACGCCCGAGACGATCCGGACGGCTCCGAACACGAGTGTCTTCGCGGGCGGAATCGCCGTCGAACCGAACAGTCTCGCCGATCGCGCCGAGGCGTCCCTCACCTCGGACGGCAAGGAGGCGCAGGCTGCGGCGGCCGCGGACATCGCGCGCCGCCCCGTGGCGATGTGGATCGGAGACGGCTACACCGACGAACAGCTGTCGAAGGAGATCACCGACTACCTGGCGGCGGCCGAGCAGCAGCACAAGACGGCGGTGTTCGTGACGTATGCCATCCCGAACCGGGACTGCGGCGACTACTCCGCCGGCGGGCTCAGCGCCGACCGGTACGGCGCCTGGAACAGCAAGATCGTGGCGGAGCTGACCGGTCACCGCGCCGTCGTCATGATCGAACCCGACTCGCTCGCCATGCTGAGCAACTGCCCCGCCGAGGCGGATGTGCGCATCCCGCTGATCAAGGCAGCGGTGGAGCAGTACTCCGCTGCGGGCATCCCGGCGTACCTGGACGCGGGCAACTCGCACTGGGTCGAGCCGAAGCTGATGGCCGAACGGTTGCGGGCGGCGGGAGTCGAACAGGCGCGGGGCTTCTTCACGAACGTCGCGAGCTTCTACCCCGTCGACGACGAGCGCTCGTACGCGGGCAAGATCTCGGCCCTGACCGGCGGCTCGCACTTCGTGATCGACGTGTCGCGCAACGGCCAGGGTTGGAAGGGCACCTGGTGCAACCCCGACGGCGTCGGCCTCGGCCAGGACCCGCACGTCACCGGAGGGGGCGAGTCAAAACTCGACGCCCTGCTGTGGATCAAGACTCCGGGAATCAGCGACGGCACGTGCAACGGGGGGCCGGCCGCGGGCGAGTGGTTCCCGTCGTTCGCGCAGGGGCTCGTCGAGCGCAAGGCGGACTAGGCTCGCGGGGCTCGCTGGGCTCGCGGGCTGCGGCTTACTGCCGCCGGCGCAGCAGGTCGACGAACTCGTCCGCCATCGCGAGCTGCTGCTCGAGCTTGGTGCGCCGCTCGGTCGCCTGGGCGACGAACGCGGCCAGCTCGGCCCGCGCCTCCTGGTCGTCGGCATCGACGTCGAGACGGTCGACGACCCGCAGCAGCGCGGCCATCTCGTCGAGCGAGAAGCCGAGCGGCTTCATGCGGCGGATGACCATCAGCCGGGAGAAGTCGGCCTCGGTGTAGAGCCGGAACCCGCCCTCCGAGCGCCCGGTGGGCACCAGGAGGCCGACCTCGTCGTAATGACGGATCGTGCGCAACGACATGCCGGCCCGGTCGGCGAGCTCGCCGATCTGCATCATCACCGGGTGGTCCGTCACGAGGTCCTCCATCTCTACCCTCACGTAAGGGTAGGGTTGTGTGCGCGACGCATGCCGCCTCCCCCATTCTCGGTCAGGACGCCTGCGATCCGCGCCCCGCGCGACGATGCGCCCGATCTCATCCCCTCTCATCTTCTGGAGCATCCCTGTGTCCGATGACCCGCGCCTCCTTGGCGTCACTCCCCCACCCCGCGGCGGCACCGCTCGCCGCGTCGACCGCGACGACACCGTCTGGGGCGTGCTCCGCAACCCCCGACTGCTCACGCGGGAGGCGCTGGCCGGCATCGTCACCACGCTGGCACTCGTGCCGGAGGTGATCTCGTTCTCGGTCATCGCGGGCGTCGACCCGATGGTGAGCCTGGTCGCGTCGATCGTGCTCGCCCTCGTCATGTCGGTGCTGGGCGGTCGACCGGCGATGGTGACGGCGGCGGCGGGGTCCGTCGCGCTCGTGATCGCGCCGCTCGTCAAGGAGCACGGGGTCGAGTACGTGCTGCCGACGGTGGTGCTGGCAGGGCTCGTCCAGCTCGCGTTCGGGCTGGCGGGGCTCGCGCGTCTGATGAGGTTCATCCCGCGCTCGGTGATGATCGGGTTCGTCAATGCGCTCGGTGTGTTGATCTTCGTGGCGCAGGTGCCGCACGTCATCGATCAGCCGTGGGTCGTGTATCCGCTGTTCGCGCTGACGATCGGGATCGTGCTGCTGCTGCCGCGGGTGACGACGGTCGTGCCGGCTCCCCTGGTCGCGATCGTCGTGGTGACCGCGATCGTGCTGATCGGCGGACTCGACGTCACGGCGGTGGGCGACGAGGGGCGCGTCGGCGGCGGGCTGCCCGGACTGACCCCGTGGCTCGCCCCGTTCGACCTCACGACACTGTCGCTGATCTGGCCGACGGCGTTGAGCGTGGCTTTCGTCGGGCTGATGGAGACGTTGCTGACCGCCAAGCTCGTCGACGACCTGACGGACACCCCGTCGCACAAGGGCAAGGAGTCGTGGGCGCTCGGCGTCGCGAACATCGCGGCCGGGTTCTACGGCGGCATCGCGGGCTGCGCCATGATCGGGCAGACCGTCGTCAACGTGCGGATCGGACGCGCCCGCACCCGGGTGTCGACGATCGCCGCCGGATTGTTTCTGCTGTTGCTCGTGACGGGGCTGAGCGGGGTCATGGCGCGGATTCCGATGGTCGCATTGGCGGCCGTCATGATGATCGTCGCGATCACGACGGTCGACTGGCACAGCCTGCGGCCGGCGACGCTGCGGCGGATGCCCGTGCCCGAGACGCTCGTCATGGTGGTGACGGTCGGTGTCGTCGTCGCGACGAACAATCTCGCGGTCGGTGTCGCGGTCGGCGTGGTGCTCGCGATGGTGCTGTTCGCGCGGCGGGTCGCGCACGTGATCTCGGTCGAGCGGGTCGTCGGGGCTGCGGGTGCCGCGGGTGCCGCGGGTGCTGCGGGTGCCGCCGGTGCTGCCGGTGCGGCTGGCGCGTCGGATGTGACGGGTGTGGCGGGTGTGGCGGGTGTGGCGGGGGCCGGAGGCTCCGCGGCCGGGACGGGCAATCCCGCAAACGCTAATTCGGTTCAGACCGCAGGAAGCAGCACGGAAACCGGCGACCCCTCACATGCTCCTGCGGTTCAGACCGTAGGAAGCGAGACGAGGGCAGGGGGCCCCTCAACCCTTCCTGCGGTTCAGACCGCAGGAGGCAGCTCGGGGACGGGCGTTCCCTTACTGGCTCCTGCGCTTGAAACCGCAGGAGGCGGGACGGGGGCAGGTGATGCCTCAGACGATCCTGCGGTTCAGACCGTAGGAGCGGTTGTGGGGGATGGCGCAGCCACTGGGGGCGGCGCGGACGAGCCGACCCGCACCTCCTCGGCGGTCAGGTATGTCGTCACCGGGCCGCTGTTCTTCGGCAGCAGCAACGATCTCGTCGAACAGTTCTCGTATGCGGACGACCCGCCACACGTCGTCGTCGACCTCTCGGGCGCCCAGGTGTGGGACGCGTCATCGGTCGCGGCGCTCGACTCCATCGAGACGAAGTACCGCGAGCATGGCCGCAGCGTCACGTTCGAGGGACTCGACTCGCGGAGCACGGAGTTCCACGGACGCCTGACGGGCCGCCTGGGCGCCTAGCCCCGGCGGCGCGGCCGCTGCCGCTGCCGCTGCCGTCGCCGCGGCCGCCGCCCGCCGCCCGCTGCCCGCAAATTGCGACCATTTCGCCGCTCGACCTCACGGCGCGCCGCTCAAGAACCTCGTTCCGGCACGAAACGGTCGCAAATTTGCGACCGAACCAGACGAGGAGGCGCGGCGCGGGTCAGCTACCGATGCGGACGAAGTGGTGCGCTTGGTTCCAGATCGGCCGGACGCTCACGAAGCCACCGGGCTTCGGCGCATCGAGGATCATGCCGTTACCGGCATAGATGCCGTCGTGCGCATCGTTGTCGAACACGACGAGGTCGCCGGGGACGGCATCGGCCTGCGAGATCCGCGTGCCTGCGGCATCCTGGGACGGAACCCAGTGCGGGAGCGATATGCCGAACTGGGAATACACGAACGTCACGAGGCCGGAGCAGTCGAAGGCCGACGGGTCCTCACCGCCGTGGACGTAGGGCGTCCCGATGTACTGCAGCGCCACCGCGAACACCTGGCTGCGGTCGAGCGTCGAGTAGGTCGGGTTCGCGAGGTAGTCGGCCGTCGTCGGGCCGGTGTACGTGCTGTCGGCTCGCGCCTTCTTGTTCTGCAGCAGCTGCGTCTGGATGTCGACCACCGACGTCGCGCTGTAGGCGTCGCGACTCAGGTCGCTGTCGCTCACATCGCCGGCCGTGTAGTTCTGCCCATCCGAGGCCAGGGTCGACGACGGCATGCCGGGGGCGGCCTGGGCGCTCTGGTTCAGGGCACCCACCAGAGGCAGCGTGCCGCTCGCGGCGAATGCGACAGCGGCCGCGATCATGACGGTCTTCTTGGCGACGGTGCTCACGCGCCGCACGACGCCGACGGAGGCGCCCGGCGTCACGGGAGGCACAGCACCCACGGGGACGGACGCCCTCGCAGCAGCAGCGCCCGGACGAGCGACACCGCCCGAACCGGCAACAGCAGCACCGGCACCAGCAGCACCGGCACCGCGCACCGCCTGACGACGCCGACCAGACGCCGAACCGCTCGCGCGAGGCGCATCCACGGGCCCGGCCGCGGCCCGACGCCCGCGCGCCGTCGAGGCGTCGGACGTGACGAGCAGTTCAGGGACGACGAACGATGCGCGACGCGTGGCCGGCAACAGGTTCTTCTCCGACTTGCGTCCGGCTTCGGCCAGACGACGAGCCCGACGCTCCCCCATGACCGGCGCGGCCGGCTCGGCAACGACAAACGCAACAGCACCAGCAGGCGCAGCAGCAGCAGCAGCAGCAGGCGCAACAGCACCAGCAGGTGCAGACGAGGGCTCCGACGCCCCGGACATTCGGTCGGCTCGCGCGTTCTCCTGGTCGGAAGGTGTCCAGGAGGCGGTCGTCATCGCAGTTGTGTCCTAACGGGGGGCGGAAGGGAACGCCCGACCCTATCGCGCCCACCCTGGCGAACCAACCCCTCATCCCACTCATCGGAGACGTTTGTAGGGAACCACGACGATCGTTGTGGCGACCCACGACGAAGCTGAAGAAACTCTCGACGGTGGCGGCATCGTCCGCCGTCTGATTGGCTGCCCTCATGTCTGTGTCGATGGCTCTCACCCTGCGGTTGACGCGCCTCCTCCCGTCCACGACGGAGTCCGCCGATTCCGTCCACGGGGCAGTGACCGCGCGGAAGTCCGCTGCGGGCCCGCCCGCCGGGCTCCGCGCCACGGCGCACGTCACCGACACGGTCGTCGGCGGCTGGCCCGTCACCCGGGTCGCCCCGCGCTCGAACGCGACCGGTGCGCACCTCATCTATCTGCACGGCGGCGCCTACATCCAGCCGTTGATGCGCTGGCACTGGAGCATCGTCCGCGCCCTCGTGGCCGGCGGGGTCACCGTGTCGATGCCGCACTACGGTCTCGCACCGGCGCACCACGCCGACGAGGCCTACGCGATGCTCGACGAGCTGTACGACGACCTCGCCTCGTCGGGCCACCCGGTGGCGGTCGGGGGAGACAGCGCCGGCGGAGGACTCGCGGTCGGTTTCGCGCTCCGGGTGCGCGACCAGCGCCTCCAGGGGTCGTCCCGGCCGACGCCGTCGTCGTTGCTGCTCATCGCGCCCTGGCTGGACGTGACGATGTCCGACCCGGCGGCCGAGGCCCTCGAGAGGGGTGATCCGCTGCTCGGTATCGCGGGCCTCCGCGAGGCGGGTCTCCTCTGGGCCGGAGCCACCGACCCGAAAGATCCCCAGATCAGCCCCCTGTTCGGAGATCTACACGGACTACCGCCGATCCACATCACGCAGGGCGATCGCGACGTGCTGCTTCCCGACGTCAAGACGTTCGCGCGGCGCGTGACCGACGCCGGCGGCGAGGTCGAGCTGCGCATCACCAAGGGGGCGTTCCACGTCTTCGTCGGTGCACCGTGGACTCCGGAGGCGCGGCGTGCGTTCCGCAGGATGCGTACCGCCCTGCGCCCCTAGTCCCGCACCCTCGGCACACTTCTCGACGAGATGACCCGTCGGGCTGATGTTGCGACGGAACATCGACCGAACGGGTCACATCGTCGGGGTGGCCGGCGGCGTCTGCCGCCGCCGGGCACGTCGGCGCTCGCGCCAGCTCGGGCGCGGCGCGTCAGCCGCAGCCGCAGCAGCCGCGCGGCGCTCCACGCGGCGCGCCTCCCACCTCGATACCTCCGCGTCGACGTCGCGCAGGGGAGTGACCACCGGAGGGCCGCCGCTCAGCTGGCGCCGCGCCTCCGTGATCCGGGCGTTGAAGTCGTCGAGGTGCGCCCGGACGGCCTTCTCGGTGTGCAGCGCGTCGAGCGCGGCGTCGAGCTGCTGGTTCTCGCTGCGCAACGACAACGCCGGGGGAGCGAGCCCGGTCAGGTTCTCGCGTTCGATGAGCCCGCGGATCCACCAGTCCGGGTCGACCGTGTCACCGGCCAGATTGGGCAGGGGCTTGCCGGCGCCGGGCAGGTCGTCGAAGTCGCCGCGCGCGATGGCGAGGTCGATCGCGGTTCGCGCCCAGGCCCGCATCTCCGCGGCCGTCCGATTGTCGATCGGGGCATCCGCGGGCGGGGCCTCGCCGTCGATCCGATAGCGCAGTGCGTCGAGCCGGGCGTCACCGGCGGCACGTGCCCGCGAGGGCGCCTGGCCGGAGTCGCGCGAGGGCCCGTCCGGCCTGGGGGAGTCCGCCGGTCTCGCTGTCATCGCCCGCGCCTCCTGCGCTCGTCGCCTGTCGGGTACGCGGAGACGATACGCCGCACCCCCGAACGATGTGTCGCGTCGGGTTGATGTTCGCGCCGAACACCCACCCGACGCGACACATCGATGCGGGGGAGGGAGGAGGAGACGAGAGGGAACTACTGGAACGAGGCCGCGACGCCGTTGCGGTGGTAGTCGAACACGATGCTCGTGCGGGTCGACGCGACGCTGGGCTGGGCCGACAGGTGCTCGACGACGAAGCGGCGCACGTCGGACGAGTCCGCGACCGAGATGTGCACCATGAAGTCGTCCGTCCCGCCCAGGAAGAACACCTGCAGCACCTCGGGCAGTCGCCGGACCTCCTCGGAGAACGCGACGATGCTCGCCTGTCGCGCTCCGGGACGCAGGGTGACGCCGATCACCGCCTGCAGGGTCAGGCCGAGTGCGCGCTGGTCGATGCTCGCGAGAAAGCCCGTGATGACGCCACGGTCGGTGAGCGACTTGAGTCGCACGCTGGCGGTCGACGGCGCGATGCCGACCGCGGCCGCGAGCGCCGCGTTCGAGATGCGTCCATCCGTCTTCAGCACCTCGAGGAGGCGCAGGTCGAGTTCGTCGATATCGCCGGAGTCTCGAAGATCGTTCGTCAGATCACTCACGAGAGGTCATTCTGCCAAATGAGCCGCGCCTCCTGGGTCAATCCAGCGAATCTTCTTCGCCGGAAATGTCGATGTAACGAACGAGCAGAAGCATGGTCGCAACGGCTCACGCCGCCTCGAGACCTGCCTCACGGCACCAGCTGAACGGAGACGACCATGCGCGTCGGTATCCCCACCGAGATCAAGAACAACGAGAACCGCGTCGCCATCACGCCGGCCGGCGTCGACGCCCTCGTCCGTCGCGGGCACGAGGTGCTCGTCGAAAGCGGCGCCGGGCTCGGCTCCCGCATCACCGACGGCGACTACATCGCGGCCGGCGCCCGCATCGTGGCGACCGCCGACGAGGTGTGGTCGGCCGCCGACCTGCTGCTCAAGGTGAAGGAGCCGATCGCGGCCGAGTACCCGCGCCTGCGCTCCGACCAGGTGCTGTTCACGTACCTGCACCTCGCCGCCGATCCCGAGCTCACGACGGCACTACTCGACAGCGGCACCACGGCGCTGGCCTACGAGACCGTCCAGCTGCCCGACCGCTCTCTGCCGCTGCTCTCGCCGATGAGCGAGGTCGCCGGTCGCCTCTCGATCACGGTCGGTGCGTACCACCTGATGCGCGCCTCCGGGGGTCGCGGAACCCTGCTCGGCGGCGTCCCCGGCACACCGAAGGCCAAGGTCGTCGTGATCGGCGGGGGAGTGGCGGGCGAGCACGCCGCCGCGAACGCCCTCGGGCTCGGCGCCGACGTGACGATCGTCGACCTCTCGCTGCCGCGCCTCCGCGATCTCGAGAAGCGCTTCGGAGGCGCGATCCAGACCCGGCACTCGTCGCCCTACGAGATCGCGGCACAGGTGCGGGACGCAGATCTCGTCGTGGGGTCGGTGCTGATCCCCGGCGCCGCGGCGCCCAAGCTCGTCACCGACGAGATGGTCGCGGGGATGAAGCCGGGCGCGGTGCTCGTCGACATCGCGATCGACCAGGGCGGCTGCTTCGAGGGGTCGCACCCGACGACGCACGACGCCCCGACGTTCGCCGTGCACGACACCGTGTACTACTGCGTGGCGAACATGCCCGGAGCGGTGCCCGAGACGTCGACCCGGGCCCTGACGAACGCGACGCTGCCGTACGTGATCGCCCTGGCGGACAAGGGGTGGGAGGCCGCGACGGCCGACGACGACGCCCTGGCCCGCGGGCTCAACGTCGTCGACGGCCGCGTGACGAACGCCGGGGTCGCGGCCGCGCTCGGCCTCGAGCTCGCGCCCTGAGACACCCCCCTCGAACGACGTGACCCGTTCGGCTGATGTTCGCGAGGAACATCGACCGAACGGGTCACCTCGTTGGGGGAATCAGCTCCGAGCGCCCATCAGGTGCTCGACGGCGAGCTGCTGCAGGCGCACGAAGCCGAAGCCCTTGCCTCCGAAGTACGCGTCGGTGTCGAAGTCCTCGAACGCACCGCGGTCGGCGAGCAGGGCATCGTACGTCTCGCCCGAGTCGAGGGTGGGGACACCCAGTTCGGCGACCTTCGAGGCAGCCAGCGCCTCCTGCACCTCGGGGTCGGCGCGGAAGGCCTGCGCGCGCTCCTTGAGCAGCAGGTACATGCGCATGTTCGCGGCGGCCGATGCCCAGACGCCGTCGATCGACTCGGTACGCGACGGCTTGTAGTCGAAGTGACGGGGGCCGGTGTACGCGGGACCGCCCTGGGGAGCACCGTGCTCGAGCAGGTCGACGAGCGAGAACGCGTTCTGCAGGTCGCCGTGGCCGAAGACGAGGTCCTGGTCGTACTTGATGCCGCGCTGACCGTTGAGGTCGATGTGGAACAGCTTTCCCTGGTACAGCGCCTGCGCGATGCCGGCCGTGAAGTTCAGCCCGGCCATCTGCTCGTGCCCGACCTCGGGGTTCACGCCCGCCATCTCGGGGTGCTCGAGCGTCTCGATGAACGCGATCGCGTGGCCGAGCGTGGGCAGCAGGATGTCGCCGCGGGGCTCGTTCGGCTTCGGCTCGATCGCGAAGCGCAGGCCGTAGCCCTTGTCGATCACGTACTGCGAGAGCAGGTCGACGGCCTCTTTGTAGCGCGACAGGGCCGCCTGCACGTCTTTGGCGCTGTCGTACTCGGCACCCTCGCGGCCACCCCACATGACGAAGGTCTCGGCGCCCAGCTCGGCGGCGAGGTCGATGTTGCGGAGCACCTTGCGCAGGGCGAAGCGGCGCACGGCGCGGTCGTTCGAGGTGAAGCCGCCGTCCTTGAAGACGGGCGCGCTGAACAGGTTGGTCGTGACCATCGGCACGATGATGCCGGTCGCGTCGAGGGCACCCTTGAGGCGGTCGATCTGCGTCTGGCGTTCGGCCTCGGTGGAGCCGAACGCGAACAGGTCGTCGTCGTGGAAGGTCAGCCCGTAGGCACCGAGCCGGTCGAGGTTCTCGACGGCCTCGACGACGTCGAGCGCGGGTCGGGTGGGGCCGCCGAACGGGTCGGCTCCGTTGTACCCGATCGTCCAGAGGCCGAACGAGAACTTGTCTTCGCGGGTGGGAGTGAGCGACATCGGTGTCTTCTTTCTCTAGGGGGTGACGACGACGACGTCGCCGGAGGCAGGAGGGGCGCACGCGAACACGCCGAATTGTTGTGGAGCCAAACATATACCTTTCGTCTGTCGGCCGCCACGGATACGATCTCCCCATGAGCGATCCGCTGGCAGCGCTGCCACCCGAGACCACCGACCCCGAACGCCCCGGCGACGACGCGGGCTCGAACTGGTCGTCGACGTACTCGTACGGGGCCGCGTGGCTCGTCGAGGCCACCTCGATCGACGAGGTGAAGGAGGCGGTGGCCGGCTCCGATCGCGTCCGGGCGCTCGGCACGAGGCACTCGTTCAACGACATCGCCGACAGCACCGGCACCCTGGTCACGGTCACGTCGATCGACCCCGATCCCGTGCTCGACGTCGCCGCCGACGGCCGCAGCGCCACGGTGACCGTCGGCGCCGGCACCCGCTACGGCGTCGTCGCGACCTTCCTCGAGACGAACGGCTGGGCCCTGCACAACATGGGCTCGCTGCCGCACATCTCCGTCGCCGGGGCGATCTCGACCGGCACCCACGGCTCCGGTCACGGCAACGGAGCGCTCGCGACCGCCGTCCGGGCGCTCGACGTCGTCGGCCCCACCGGCGAGCTCGTCCGCTACGAGCGGGGCGACGCCGACTTCGACGGAGCCCTCGTCGCACTCGGCACGCTCGGCGTCGTCGTGCGGGTCACGCTCGACGTGCAGCCGAGCTACCGCATGCGCCAGGACGTCTACACCGGCCTCAGTTGGGACGCCCTGCTCTCGGACGTCGACCTCGTGACCGGCCTCGCCTACAGCGTCAGCGTCTTCGGCCACTGGGGCGAGGACGGTCTGCGCGTCTGGGCGAAGTCGCGCGTGCCCGAGGGCGCCGACACGATCGAGATGCCCGAGACCGTGCTCGATGCGATCCTCGACCCGACGTCCACGCAGACGCTCGCGCCGGGCGTCGAGGGCAACCTCACCGAACAAGGAGGCGCGGTGTCGGCCTGGCTGCACCGCCTCCCGCACTTCCGCCTCGACTCGACGCCCAGCAACGGCGACGAGATCCAGTCCGAGTTCAGCGTGGACCGTCGCGACGGTGCCGCCGCCCTCGCCGCCGTCCGTGCGCTGGCCGACCGCATCGACCCGTTGCTCGTCGTGACGGAGCTGCGCACGGCCGCCGCCGACGGCCTGTGGCTGAGCGAGTTCTACGAGCGCGACGCGCTGCTGCTGCACTTCACCTGGAAGAACGAGCCCGACGCCGTGCTCGAGGCCGTGCGCGAAGTGCAGCGCGCCCTCGCGCCGTTCGCCGCCCGCCCGCACTGGGGCAAGGTCTTCGACGAGGAGCTCGTCGACTTCGACGCGCTGTACCCGCGCATCGCCGACGCCCGGGCGCTCGCCCGCCGGGTCGACCCCGACGGGACGTTCCACAACTCGTACCTCGACCGCACACTGTTCCAGGGAGACGCCCGCTGATGACCGATCGCACTGGTGACCTGCACGACGCGACCGGCGTCGGCGACGTGAGCCGCGCCTCCTCGGTATCGTCGGCGGCCTCGGACTCGCGGCCGGTCAGCGGGGCGCAGTACGCGATCCGCTCGGGCGGGTACGCGGCGACGATCGCGTCCGTCGGGGCGACGCTGCGCACGCTCACGTTCGAGGGGCGCGACCTCGTCGTGCCGTTCGAGGCGGACGAGCTGCGGCCCGCCTTCCGGGGAGCGACGCTCGCGCCGTGGCCGAACCGCGTCGTCGACGGCACGTACGAGTTCGACGGCGAGGAGCGGCAGCTCGCCCTCACCGAGCCGTCGCGCGGGCACGCGCTGCACGGACTCGTCGGCTGGCTCGACTTCGCCGCCGCCCGGGTCGACGACGACCGCGTGGAGCTGGTCGCGACGATCGAGCCGCAGCAGGGCTACCCGACCCGGGTGGAGGTGCGGGTCGAGTTCTCCGTCTCGGCCGCCGGCCTCGAGACGGTCGTCACCGGCACCAACGTCTCGGCGAGCGCGGCGCCCTGGGGCGTCGGGCCGCACCCGTACCTGGTCGCGGGGCCCGGGCACGTCGACGACTGGCTGCTGGAGCTGCCCGCATCGACCGTCGCCCTGATCGAGGGGGAGCGGCTGCTTCCGGCCGGGCTCGCCCTCGTAGAGGCGACGGAGTTCGACTTCCGGGAGCCGCGCCTCCTCGGGGACGTGTTCATCGATCATGCGTTCAGCAGTGTCACGCGGGCCGGGGGTGCCGACTCGGTCGGCGGTGAGGGTGGCGGTGACGCGACCGTGACGGTGACGACGGCGGACGGGTCGGGTGTGGCGATCTCGTTCGGGCCGGAGTTGCCGTGGGTCCAGGTGCACACGGCCGATCAGCCCGACGTCGCGGTGTCGCGCATCGGACTCGCCGTCGAGCCGATGACCTGCCCGCCCGACGCGTTCAGCACCGGCGACGACCTCGTGCGGCTCGAGCCGGGCGAGTCGCACCGCGCCGCCTGGACGATCTCCGCCGTCGTGTAGCGCCGCCGGGCCGCGCCGTTCGCAGCAGCGGCGGCGGTTCGTGCTGGCGGCTGTGGTCTGCGCGCGTGGCTGCTCCGCACTTTGCGACCGTTTCGCAATTTGCGACCGTTTCGCGCCTCCTCGCGCCATCCGCCCCGCACAACGCGACCGTTTCGCAATTTGCGACCATTTCGACCCCCGTCAGGGCACCCCGCGCGCCAAACGGTCGCAAATTGCGAAAAACCCGCCGCGAGAACACCCGCACCTCTGCGCCCGCGCACCCGCACCTCTGCGCCCGCACACCCGCCCTGCACCCCGCACCCGTCCTGCGGTTTGAAGCGCAGGAGCCGAGGAGGCGCGGCGTCAGATGAACTCGGCGCCCACGATCCGCAGGAGCTCGGCCAGCTCCGCCTGCTGCGCCGGGCTGAGCGTGTCGAGATGTGTGCGCTCGGCCTCGAGCAGGGCGAGCATGGCGTCGTCGACGCGCTCCAGCCCGGCCGGAGTCATGCGCACGAGGATGCCGCGCCCGTCACGGGGGTCGTCGCGCCGTTCGACGAGCTCGCGTTCGACGAGTCGGTCGAGCCGGTTCGTCATCGTGGCACTCGTGACCATGGTGCTCGTGACCAGGTGTTTCGGGCTCATCTCGTAGGGGTCGCCCGAGCGACGGAGGGCCGAGAGCACGTCGAACTCCCAGATCGCGAGGTGCGAGCGGGCGAAGGCCTCACTGCGGGTGCGGTCGAGCCGGCGGGCGACGCGGCGGAGGCGCGAGAACACGTCGAGGGGCGCGAAGTCGATGTCGGGCCGCTCACGCGCCCAGGCGTCGATGAGCAGGTCCACTTCGTCGTTCGTGGTCACGGTGCGGGTCCAATCGTGCGGGTCTGACACGACCATCCTCTACGCCGCGGGCGTCGGGCCCCGTCGAGACACCCACGAATCGCCGAGACACCCCTGAATTGGTGGGTGTCTCGGCGACTTCGGGGTGTTTCGGCGGCAGCGCGTGCAGCGCGTGCAGCGCGGCGCGCGGCAGCGGCGCGCGGCGGCAGCGGCGGCGGCGCGCTACGCGGCGGGGCCGAGCAGCACGGCGAGCATCGCCGCGGCGCCGCCCACGATGAACAGCAGCGTCCCCGCCTGCATGGTGCGCGTCTTGTTGCGGTCGGCCGTGGGCACGCTCACCTCGAGGATCGGGCACCCCGACCAGCCGATCAGCCCGACGCTGAGCGCGACCAGGGCGGAGCCGATCCACCACAGAGCCGCCAGGCCGCCCGACAGGAGGGCCGGGCGCCAGCCCGACGACAACAGCTGCGCGAGCACGATCGCCGCCGATCCGACGGCGACGGCGAACCACGCGGTGCCTGTCCACATGATGCGCTGGACGTTCTTCTCGGGGGTCATCAGGTCGTGAGTCACATCGACTATCTTCTCCCTCCACGGCGACGGGCGTTGCACATCCGCCTTCGAGCCGAGGAGGCGCGGGTCGGCTGACCCCTCGCTAAGAACCCCGTTTGCGGCGCCGAAGCCCGCCGAAGCCCGCCGAACCCCCGCCGATGCCCGCCGGCCCCCTACTGCACCGACGCCGTCAGCCGCGCGACGTTGTCGAGCACCTGGACGGCGGCGGGCCGGGCCAGCCACTCCTCGAGCGTGACCTCGCGCGACTTGGCGCGGTAGTCCTCTTCGACCAGACGCAGCTCGTCGACGAACTCCGAGCCACGCACCATGAGCGACACCTCGAAGTTGAGGCTGAACGAGCGCATGTCCATGTTGCTCGACCCCACGACGGCCACGTCGTCGTCGACCGTGAAGTGCTTCGAGTGCAACACCGTCGGCTTCGCGTACAGGAAGATGCGCACCCCCGACCGCAGCAGCGCCTCGTAGTACGACCGCTGGGCGTGATAGACCACGAACTGGTCGGCGACCTCGCACGCGAACAGCTGGACCTCGACGCCGCGCTCGGCCGCCGTCGTGATCGCGTACAGCATCGAGTCGTCCGGCACGAAGTACGGGCTCGCGATGATGAGCCGCCGCTGGGCACCGTAGACGAGCGCGTTGAACAGGCGCAGGTTGTTCTCGCCGTCGAACCCGGGCCCGCTCGGCACGACCTGGCATTCGAGCCCGGTGGTCGACGTCACGGTCTCGACGAACTCGTCGACGACGTCGGCGGCCGATGTCTGATCGGGCAGCGGCAGCTCGTCGGTCTCGCTGTACCAGTCGGTGACGAACAGGGCGTTGAGCCCCGCGGCCGCCGGGCCCTCGACGCGCACCATGAGGTCCTTCCAGCGGAGGCCGCGTCGGATGTTCCCCTTCTTGTTGTACGACGGGTCGACCATGTTCTGCGAACCGGTGAACGCGAGCGTGCCGTCGATCACCACGATCTTGCGGTGGTTGCGCAGATCGGGTCGGCGCCAGCTGCCGCTGAAGGGACGGAACGGCAGCATCTCCTCGAACGGGATCTCGTTCGCCCGCAGCCACCGACGGGTCGCACGACCGGCCGGGTTGCGCAGCGTCGACCAGTGGTCGTACAGCACGCGGACCGTGACACCCCGCTCGTGGGCGGCTTTGAGCGCATCGAAGAACGGCATCGTCGTCGTGTCGCGCGCGAGGATGTAGAACTCGACGTGCACGTACTTCTCCGCCGCGTCGACGGCGGCGGCCATCGCCTGGATCGACTCGGCGTAGTGCGGCAACAGCGTCGCCGAGTTGCCGGGCAGCAGGGGCATCGCACCGAGGCGACGGTTGAGCTGAACGACGGTGCCGAACCACGCCGGCTCCGTCTCGTTCTCGGTCTCGGTGTCGATGCCCGTGGTCGCCTCGAGGATGAACTTGTTGATCTCGCTCTGCTTGTCACGCCGGTCTTTGGGCAGCCTCGAGCTGCCGAGCATGCCGAACAGGATGCTGCCGGGGATCGGCGACACGAAGATCGCGAGCAGCCAGGCCATCGCCGAGCTCGGTCGTCGGTTGCGCGGCACCACCGCGACGGCCAGGACGCGGATGATCACATCGACGACGAGCACCACGGTCGGAAACACCTTGAAAACCCTGCGCCACGTCATCTGTTGATCCTGGCAGTGCCGTCGACCACGCGTCTACGCCGTCCACAGGCGGTGCGGGTTCTGCACAGCCCCACGCGAGTCGACCCGAGGAGGCACGGGTCGAGCCGGAGGCGCGCCTCCTCGGCCCCTACGCGCGCAGGTCGAGCCAGGCGAGCTGCTCGGGGGTGAGCGCCACCGCGAGCCCGGCCATCGACGAGCGCGCCTCGCTGATGGTGCGCGGCCCGAACAGCGGGAACGTCGGGAACGGCTGGTTCAGCACGAACGCCAGGGCGATCGCCGTTGCCGCGACCCCGTGCTCCGCGGCGAGCTGCTCGGCCCGGCGCAGCCGCTCGAAGTTGTCGTCGCTGTAGTAGCAGCGCACCAGCTCCTCGTCGCTCAGATCGTCGGGCCGGGCACGCCCGGTGAAGAAGCCGCGGGCCTGCGACGACCACGGCAGCAGCGGCACGCGCCGCTCCTCGAGCCAGTGCTTCGACGCGCGATCGGTCACGTGCTCGCAGCCGTCCCACGGCACGTCCAGCGCCTCGGCGAGCCCGAAGTGGTTCGACAGCACGCCGAAGCCCTGCCGACCGTTCGCGCGGGCGTACTCGTTGGCCTCGTCGAACCGGGCGGGGGTCCAGTTCGACCCGCCGTAGACGCCGATGCGCCCGGCCCGGTGGTGCTCGTCGAGCACGTCGACGAACTCGCCCACGGGCACGGCGGGGTTGTCGCGGTGCATCAGGTAGATGTCTGCGTGGTCGGTGCCCTGCCGCTCCAGGCTCTCGAGCAGCTGACGACTGAGCGACTCGGGGTCGCAGTGGGGCGTGTGCGCACCCTTCGTGATGATGACGACGTCGTCCCGGACCCCGCGATTCGCCATCCAGCGCCCGAAACGCCCCTCGAGCTCGCCCTCGCCGTACACGTAACCGGTGTCGAAGGTGTTGCCGCCCTGCTCGATGAAGTGGTCGAACATCGCGGAGGCGTGGGCCAGGTCGGGCTGGTTGTCGACCCCCATGACGAGTCGCGACACGCGCTTGCCGACGCCGGGGATCTCGCCGTAGATCATCGGCGCGTCCGACGCCACGCTCAGCGGCCGCCCGGACACCGTGGGGATGTCCGTCGTCTCGGCCTCGAACGCGTAGCGCAGGCCGATCGCCTCGCGCCAGGCGTCGAGGGCCCTGGCGTTGCCCATGCTGTCGTCGAGGGTGATCTCGGGGGCCTCGCCCGCGCCTCCTGAGCTCATCGAGGCGATCGCGGTCGTGACCGCGTCGGCCTCGAGCGCGTAGGCGGCGGCCGCGGGGATCGTGATGACGCGGGGCTCCTCGCCGATGACGCGGACGACGATCTCGGTGTCGCCCTCGGGAATCCACGGCTCTGCGACGGAGATCGACCCGGCCGAGCCCGAGATCGTGACGGTGTTGGCGTCGTCGACCGCGACGCCCGAGCGCACGGTCGCCGTGACGTCGTGGGCGAAGACGAGCTGGCCGACGGCGAACTCGTCGACGCCGGTCGGGCCGAGCGTACCGTGGCCGGTGACCTCGACGGGGTCGGCGAACGGGCGGCCGAGGGCGGCCCCCGCGACGGCGCGCGCCATCGAGACGGGGTAGCCGCCGACGTCGAGGATTCCCCCGCCGGCCGTGGCCAGGTCGTAGAGGCGACCGTCGCGCGTCTCGGTACGGAACGAGAAGGTCGCGTCGATGTGGGCGAGCTCGCCGATCACTCCCTCGCGGACGAGGTCGAGCACGGCACGGGTCTGCGGGTGGAACCGGTACATGAACGCCTCGACGAGCGGCACCCGGGCCATCCGGGCGGCGTCGACCAGGGCCATCGTGGTGCCGAGATTCGGCGTCATCGGCTTCTCGCACAACACGGCTTTGCCTGCGGCGATCGCGTCGAGCACGAGTCGTGCGTGGGCGGTGTGCACGGTGGCGATGTAGACCGCGTCGACGGTGTCGTCGGCCAGCGTCGAAGCGTAGTCGCCGACGTGCAGATCGGTGAAGCCGTGCTCGCCGGCGAACGCGGCGAGGTCGGCCCCCCGGGAGGCGTCGGTGCTGCCGATCGCGACGAGTCGCCCCGTCGAGTCGGGCAGCTGCGACACGAAGCGGCGCGCGATGCTGCCGGCGCCGAGCACGGCCCAGCGAGTCGGAGTGGCGGTGGTGTTCTCGGGTGACATCGGTGTCCCATCGACGAGGAGGTGCGGTGCGGGTGGTCGGGAGCCTCGCGTTCGAGCGCACCCGGTTCGGGAGCGCCGCGGACACGCCGCGGTCTAGCCGTGAACGTTCACGGCTCGCTGTCCGACTTCACCGTGAACGTTCACGGCGGACTCGACGGTAGCAGTATCCTCACGAGGTGGCAACGACGAGCAGGCCCGCCGGGCGAGCGGCGACGATCCTGGATGTCGCACGCCTGGCCGAGGTCTCGCGGCAGACCGTGACCCGGTCGCTGAACGACCTGCCCGATGTCAGCCCGGCCACGCGGGAGCGGGTGCTGCAGGCCGCCCGCGAGCTGAACTACCGGCCGAACCGCGCCGCCCAGGGCCTGGTCCGCGGTCGACAGGTGACGGTCGGGCTCGTGGTCGAGGACCTCCGCAACCCCTACTTCCCCGAGCTGGCGTCCGAGCTGACCCGCGCCGCCGCCGAGCACGGCTGGGGCGTGCTGCTCTGCGACGCCGGCGACAGCGGGGCCGCCGATCGCGCGACCGTCGCCCAACGACTCGCCTCGATGGCCGAGCGGGTCGACGCCGTCGTGTCGTTCACCCGCCGCGACGCGTGGGGAGCCGCCCTCACGGGCATCCCGACCGTCACGCTCGACAACCACGCCACGACGGCCGACACCGGCGTCGTCGAGATCGACGACCGCGCCGCGGCCCGGCTCGCGATCGAGCACTTCGTCCGGCTCGGGCGCCGCCGCCTCGCGATGATCGACGCCGGGCCCGAGCCGTCGGGGCGCGCGCTGGCCTTCCGCGCCGAGCTCGCCGACCGCGGACTCGCCTGGTCCGAGACGTCGGAGGTGCGGGTCAACGAGAGCACCGGCGACGGCATCCGCGCGGCCGAGTCCCTGATCGAGTGGTACCCCGACGTCGACGGAGCGCTCGTCTTCAACGACGTCCTCGCGGTCGGCGCCCTCAAGGGCTTCGCGCGGCTCGGCGTGCGCGTGCCCGAGGACGTCGCCGTGATCGGCATGGACGGGCTCGACCTCGGCACGCTCGTGACCCCTGAACTGACGACGCTCGCGCTCGACAAAGCCGACCTGGCGCGGCGGGCGGTCGACATGATCGCGGCCCTGCTCGCGGGCGACGATCCCGGCCGCTCGCGCATCTCGCGGACGCTCGTCGTCCGCGAGTCCGCACCCGCGCCTCCTCGTCCTTCCGCCGTGAACCCCGTTGCGGAAGATGAACCCCGTTAGACGGGGGTTCATCTTCCGCAACGGGGTTCGAGGAGGCGCAGCGCGGCTTCAGGAGGCGCGGGAATAGATCCCGACGCGTTACAGTTCTCCCCGGTACATGCAAACGCATCGACCCGAGGGAGTCACCATGCAGTTCGGAATCTTCAGCGTCGGCGACGTCACGACCGACCCCACCACAGGCCGTACGCCGACCGACACCGAGCGCACGCGTGCCATGCTCACGATCGCGACGCACGCCGATCAGGCCGGTCTCGACGTCTTCGCGGCCGGTGAGCACCACAACCCGCCGTTCGTCACGTCGAGCCCGACGACCATGCTCGGCTACCTCGCCGCCGCGACGACGAACATCACCCTCTCGACGTCCACGACGCTGATCACGACGAACGACCCGGTCAAGATCGCCGAGGACTACGCGATGCTCCAGGTCATCTCGGACGGCCGCATGGACCTCATGATGGGCCGCGGCAACACGGGCCCGGTGTACCCCTGGTTCGGCAAGGACATCCGCCAGGGCCTCAACCTCGCCGTCGAGAACTACGCGCTGCTGCGCCGCCTCTGGGACGAGGAGGTCGTCGACTGGAAGGGCAAGTTCCGCACCCCGCTGCAGGGCTTCACGTCGACGCCGCGCCCGCTCGACGGCGTGCCGCCGTTCGTCTGGCACGGCTCGATCCGCAGCCCCGAGATCGCCGAGCAGGCCGCGTTCTACGGCGACGGGTTCTTCCACAACAACATCTTCTGGCCGATCACCCACACCGAGCAGATGGTCCAGCTCTACCGCGAGCGCTTCGAGCACTACGGTCATGGGCGTACCGACCAGGCGATCGTCGGGCTGGGCGGGCAGTTCTTCGCGCGGGCCAACTCGCAGGACGCCCAGCGTGAGTTCCGCCCCTACTTCGACAACGCGCCCGTCTACGGTCACGGCCCGTCGATGGAGGACTTCACCGAGCAGACCCCGCTCACGGTGGGCTCGCCGCAGCAGATCATCGACCGTTACGCCACGATGCGCGACCACGTGGGCGACTACCAGCGTCAGCTGTTCTTGATCGACCACGCCGGGCTGCCGCTGAAGACCGTGCTCGAGCAGATCGACATCCTGGCCGAGCAGATCGTCCCGGCGCTGCGCGAGATCAACGAGTCGAAGCGCCCCGCCGGTGTGCCGTCGAACCCGCCGTCGCACGCCGAGCGCGTCGCCCTGGCCCGCGCCGAGGGTGCAGTGGCGAGCGAGCACGTCGCCGGCGACGACGTCTGGACCGGCTCCACCCCCGAGCCCGCCACCTCGGGCGCCGCGTTCGGCCTGTAGGCCCGCGCACCCGCTGACACACGCGACAAGGGACGAGACACCGCCGGTCCCCCGGCCGTCTCGTCCCTTCTCGTGTGTCTTGCCGCGCGCGCTCCCGCCCCGCGCCTCCTGATCGCCGCCCGCGCCCGCGCCGGCGCCCGCGCCCGAACGGTCTCAAATTTGCGACCGTTCGCGCGCGCAACGAGGTTCATGAGCGGCGAGTCGCCCGGCCTGGCGCCGAAACGGTCGCAAATTACCCCCAGGAGGCGCGGCGTCGGCAGGACGCGCGGCGCACGCCCCGCAGACCGCGTCACCACGCACGAAGGGCCGAGCACGTCTGCACGTGCTCGGCCCTTCGTCAGGCGGCAGCGCTCACGGCGCTACCCCTCCTGCACAGCCCCTACTGCTCGGTGCCCATCCGGCGGCGGCGCACCACGACCAGCGCGAGGCCGGCGACGATCAGGAACAGTGCCGCTCCCACGCCGGCGCCGACGAACTCGGAGCCGGTGAAGGCGAGTCGTGCGCCCTCCGGGATCGTGATCGACAGAGTGGCCGTCGAGCGGCTGCCGTCGACACCGGCGACGGAGTAGGTCACCGTGACCGTTCCGGCGAAGCCCGCGACCGGGGTGAACGTGATCGAGCCGTCGGCTCCGACCGTGAAGGTCCCCTTACCGGGCAGCGTCAGGGTCGGGACCAGGGCACCCGTGGCCGGGTCGACCAGGCGCACCGACGCGGGGTCGACGGCCGACGAGCCGGGGCCGTCGTTGCCGAGCACGTCGACGGTGACCGGCTTGCCGGCCTCGCCGGTGCGGGCGTCGTTCTTCGCGACCGGCGCGGCACCCACGGTGACGCTGATGGTCGACGTGCTCGCGCCTCCATCGATGTCGACGACACGGTACGAGGCCGTGACCGGGCCCGTGAAGCCGACCGTCGGCGTGAACGTGATCGCTCCGGTGGCGGCGTCGACCGCGAACGTGCCCTTGCCGACGACCTCGAGCGAGGTCACGGCGTTGCCGTTCGCGTCGAGGAGGCGCGTGGCGGCCGCATCGATCGGCGTACCGGCGTTGCCGGGGGTGTCGTTGCCGGTCACCGCGACGGTCACGGGGGTGTTCTGCGGCGTCACGGCCGTGTCGGGCTTCGCGGTCGGGGCGACCGCGTCGACCGTGACCGTGACGGCGGCCGTCGAGACCTCACCGCCCTGGTCGGCCACCTGGTAGACGACCGGGGTCGTCTTGCCGGTGAAGCCGCGCGCCGGGGTGAACGTCACCGCACCCGTCGCGGGGTCGACGCGGTAGACGCCCTCGCCCTTCACGGTCGCCGTCGTGCCCTTGTCGGACACCACGACTCCGTCGGCCTGGACCGTGTTCGGGAACCGGACGGTCGTCGGGTCGACGGGCGTGCCGCCGACGACGCCGGCCTTGTCGTTCGCCGCCACGTCGACGGTCACCGGGGTGTTCTGACCCGTACGAGCCGTGTCGTCCGCAGCGCCCGGGGCGACCGGAGTCACCGAGACCGTGACCGTCGAGCTGGTCGTCTGGTCGTCGACGTCGCCCACCTGGTACGTCACCGGGGTCGTGTCACCGCGGAAGGCGGGGTCGGGGGCGTACGTGACGTCTCCGGTCTTCGGGTCGATCGTGTTGACGCCCTCGCCGGGGACGGTCAGCGTCATCCCGCGGTCCGAGACGACCGCGTCGGCGGGCTGACCGCTCGTCGGGAAGACGACGCTGTTCCGGCGGAGCGGGGTGGCCGCGTTGCCGGCCGAGTCGTTGACCAGCACGTCGACCGTGGTCGAGGCGCCCTGCGTCGTCGTCGCGGTGTCGGGGCGGGCGGTCGGGCTGACGGCCGTGACCGTCACCACGAGGCGACCCGTGCCCGACTGACCGTCGGTGTCGGACACCTGGTACACGACCGGGGTCGTCGTGCTGGCGAAGCCCTGCGCGGGAGCGAATGTCACGGCTCCCGTGACCGGGTCGGCCGTGTAGACGCCCTCGCCGGGGACGGTCAGCGTCCGGCCGCCGTCCGTGACGGTCGAGCCCGCGGGCTGCCCGGCGGCGGGGAAGACGACGGTCGTCTTGTCGACCGGGGTGCCGCCCGCGACGCCGGGGGCGTCGTTGACGGTCACGTCGACCGTGACGGGGGTGTTCTGCTCGGTCGTGGCGTCGTCGTCGCCCGGCTTGGGGGCGACCGGCGTCACGGACACGGTCAGCGTGGCCTCGGCGGTGGTGCCGTCTACATCGGCGACCTGGTAGGTCACCGGGGTCGCGTCGCCGCGGAACGCGGGCAGCGGGGCGAACGTGATCTCACCGGTCTTCGGGTCGATCGTGTAGACGCCCTCGCCGGGCACCGTCAGCGTCCTGTCGCCGTCCGAGACGACCGCGCCGTCCGGCTGGCCGGTGGCCGGGAACAGCACGGACTCGGGGTCCAGAGGCGTCGCCGCGTTGCCGGGCAGGTCGTCCGCGAGCACGTCGACCGTGGTCGACGCACCCTGCGTCGTCGAGGCCGTGTCGGCGACCGCCGTCGGACGCACCGCGTCGACGACGACCGAGAGGGACGCCGTGTCCGTCTCGCCGCCGGTGTCGGCGACCTGGTACACGATCGCCGTGGTGGTCCCCGCGTAGCCCTGGGCCGGCGTGAACGTCACGACACCCGTGGCGGTGTCGACGCGGTAGACGCCCTCACGGTCGACGGTCAGGGTCGTGCCGCCGTCGGAGACGACCGCGCCGGAGGTCTGACCCACGGTGGGGAACCGGACGCTGGTCGGCTCGATCGGCGTTCCGCCCTTCACCCCGGGCTCGTCGTTGCCGGCGACGGCGATGCGGACGGGCGTGTTCTGCCCGGTGCGGCCGGAGTCGTCGACCGCGATCGGGCCCACGGGGGTGACCGTCACGGTCAGCGTCGAGCTTGTCGTCTGCTTGTCGACGTCGGAGACCCGGTAGGTGACCGCCGATGCCGCGCTGCGGAACAGGGGCTCCGGAGCGAACGTGATCTCACCGGTGGTCCGATCGACCGTGTAGACGCCCTGGCCCGAGACCGTCAGCGTCCTGCCGCCGTCCGAGACGACGGCGCCGGTGGGCTGCCCCGACGCGGGGAAGACGACGGTGGTCTCGTCGATCGGCGTCGTCTTGTTGCCGGCGGTGTCGTTGGCGAGCACGGGGACCGTCGTCGACGCGCCCTGCGTCGTCGTCGCGGTGTCGGGGCGGGCGGTCGGGGTGACGGCGCCGACGGTCAGCTCGAGGCGTCCCGTGGCGGACTCCCCGCCCGTGTCGGACACCCGGTAGGTGATCGGGGTAGGCGTGCCGGTGTAGGCGCGCTCGGGCGTGAACGTGACCTGACCGGTGGTCGGCGACACCGTGTAGGTGCCCTGACCCGGGACGGTCAGCGTCCGGCCGCCGTTCGACACGGCCGCGCCGGCCGGCTGACCGTCGGCCGGGAAGACCACGGTGGTCTTGTCGATCGGGGTGCCGCCGGCGACACCGGGGGCGTCGTTCGCGGTCACATCGACCGTGACGGGGGTGTTCTGCTGCGTCGAGGCGACGTCGTCGGCGACCTTCGGGCCGACCGGCGTCACGGTGACGGTGAGCGTGGCCGTCGAGGTGGCCCCGTCGGCGTCCGCGACCTGGTAGGTGACGGGTGTGGCGGTCCCGCGGAAGGCGGGTGCCGGGGTGAAGGTGACGGCGCCCGTGGTGGGGTCGATCGTGTAGACGCCCTGACCGGGGACGGTCAGTGTCTTGCCGCCGTTCGAGACGGCCGCACCGGCAGGCTGTCCGGCGGCCGGGAACACGACGGAGCCCGGCACGAGGGAACCGGTGTCGTTGGCGAGTACGTCGACCGTGGTCGCGGTGCCCTGCGTCGTGGTGCCCGTGTCGTCCTGGGCGACGCCGAGGTACGTGACCGCGGCGGTGCTCTGGGCGCGGTTGCCGCGGGTGTCGGCGACCGAGTACCGGGCGGGGGTCGGGTTGCGCGTGAAGCCGGCCTCGGGTGTGAACGTCAGCGCGCCCGTGGTCGGGTTGACCGTCCACGTGCCCTCGCCGGGGACGGTGAGGGTGCGGCCGTCCGACGAGACCGTCGAGCCGGCGACGCCGTTCGTGGCGAGCTGGACCGTCGTCGGGTCGATGTCGCCCTGGGCGTTCTTCAGGACGTCGACCGTGACCGGCTGGCCCGGGCGGTTGCCGGTCGACTTGGTGTCGTCGACGCTCGGCTTCAGCGGGTTGGAGAACACGCACGAGATGTCGCCACCCGACGCCGGCACCATGAATGACGCCGTCGAGCCCTTACCCTCGGAGACCTTCTTGCCGTCGACGAGGTTGGTGCAGACGTACGACGTGTCGTAGTCGTTCACGTTCGTCGTCGTGTTGCCGGCCGACTGGGTCGCCGTGTACGACTGGCCGGGCAGGAGGATGACGGGGCCGGCCGTGGCGGGCTCGCCCTTGGTGCCGGTCGTGGCCTTCGCAGGCGTCTTGACGTCGCCGCCGCCGATGGTGACGGTGAGCTGGTCGTCGGCGTCCTTGCGGCCGTTCGAGAAGCCGGCCTGGGCCTGGCCGGTGGTGGGGACGGCCCGCGACGCCAGGTCGTTGACGGGGACGATCGTGCCATTGAGCGTGATGCTGCCCGACGAGACCCTCTCTCCCGTGACGGGGTTCGCCTTGATGAAGGTGTCGGCAGTCGCCCCCGAGATGTAGAGGTAGCCGTCGGGGCCGAAGGCGAGCGAGTTGAGCGCGGAGGACGGGACGATCTCGGGCCCGACCGGGGTGGCCGCGCTGGTCGTGCCGCCCTTGAGGTTGGCTGCGTCCACCCGGTAGAGCTGCGCCTTGCGGGGTGTGACGTTGGCCGCCGTGCTCGAGATGAAGTACATGTTGCCCTGGCGGTCGAACGCGAGGTCGCCGTTCGTGCCGGGCGCACCCGTCACAGTCGCGGTGAAGAGCGTCGACGCGTTGATGGTCGTCGACGAGGGGTCGTACGACATGAACGTGAACGTCGTGTCGCTGGCGTTGCCACCGAAGAAGTACAGGCCCGTCTTGGGGTCGATGCCACCCATGTTGCCCGAGACGGTCGGCGTCGCCGGGCGTCTGACCGCCGTCCACGTGCCCGGCGTCGCACTGTAGTTGTAGACCGTGCTCGAGCTCGCGGTGATCAGCCGCTCACCATCGTTCGAGATGCCGATCTGGTTCACCGTGCCCGCGTTCGCGGGGGTGGTGAGCACCGTGTTCGCATTTCCGGTCGCCGGGTCGACCGAGACGATCTGCGTCGCGTTCGTGCCCGACTGCGTGGCGTACAGCAGGTCGGCCGAGAACTTGTCGGCGGCCGAGGCGGCCTGCGGGGCCAGCACGACGGCACCCGCCGCGACGAGCGCGGTGATGGTCGCGCCGGACAGGAATCCGAGTCGGCGGTGCGGTCGGGAGCGGTGTTTGGGAGACACGGGTGCCCTTCGGGTCGAGGCGACGGCCATCGTTCGGGGACGGCCGGGCGACCGTCCTGTCGGGGGACGGTCTCGTGGCCGCCCGTCGTGGGGCAGCCGAAGAGCCGCCCTTCGGTAGGTGGCTCAGCAGCCGTCTGATCCAACGGCTGTCGATCAGCCTAGGGTTCGGACCTCCGGCTGACGAGGTGACGGCGGTCCCCAATAAAGGGGACACACACCGGACCGGCGCGAGTCAGGTGACCCGCGCCTCCTCGGCTAGGCGGCGAGCGCGCGGTACGAGCTGGTGTGGAAGGTGTGCACGGCCGCGGCGTCGAAGACGGTGCGCAGCGTGAAGTCCGCGCAATCGCCGAAGGTGCCGATGCTGATGGCCGTGTCCGACCGGTGCAGGACGCCCTTCGAGGGGCCGTCCGAGCCGATCCCGGCGCGGTGCACCATCCACTCGAGATCGCGGGCTTCTTCGTCGAGGTAGCGCATGACCGCCTCGTTGTCGGCGTGCTGACCGATGTACGCCCGAGCGATGGTCGCCCGCACCGCGCGCAGCGGCAGCGCGAGCGGACGCCCGGGGGCGGCGCTGAGGCCGCCGGCTTGGTAGAGGAGGCGCGAGACACCCTGGCGACGCATGGCCGGGACGAGCGTGCGGACGAACTCGGTGTTGACGCGACGCGTCTGCTGGGCCGCGACGTCGCCGATCATGGTGACGACGGCATCCGCGCCGTCGAGGAGCGCGTCGAGATCGGGACCACCGGTGATCGAGCCCTGCACGACCGTCAGGTCGTCGTGCCTCCTCGTCATCTTGGCGGGGGTGCGCACGAGGGCGCGCACCCGGTGCCCCTGCTCGAGAGCGAGGCGCGTGAAGTGCTGCCCCGTCTGCCCGGTGGCACCGAAGACCACGATCGTCTTGCTCGAGTCCATGGGTCGTCCTGTCGATGGGGCGTCGTCCGACGCTCGGGGATGTGGCTAAGCGGCCGAGCATCAATCTAGTCACTGTCTAGTAAGTAGTCAACGACTAGATTGCCTAGACTGTGGGAATGACCGGGCAGCCCTTCCATCACGGGAACCTCCGGGCCGTGCTGCTCGAGCAGGCCGAGGTGATGCTGCGCGAGGGCGGCCTCGACGGGTTGTCGCTCCGCGAGCTGGCGCGGCAGGCCGGGGTGAGTCACGGGGCTCCACGAAGTCACTTCGTCGACCGGCAGGCGCTGTTGGACGCGCTGGCCGAGCGGGGCTTCGCCCGACTCACCGAGGAGGTGCGGGTCGCGTTGAGAGGGCGGGCCCCGCTCCGAACCCGGTTCGGCCGCGTCGCGCAGGCCTACGTCGGCTTCGCCATCGACGACGCCGCGCTCATGGAACTCATGTTCGCGGCCAAGACCAGCGAGCGCCCCGGGCCGGCCCGAGACGCGGCCGAGGGCCTGTTCGGCGTGCTCGACGAGGCCATGGGTCCGGCCGACGCAGACGACTCCGCCGGGTCGCGGGACCAGTTCAAGCTGATGTTCGGCGCCACCATGCAGGGCATCGCCGCCCTCGTCGCCTCGCGGCGCATCTCTCGCCCCCAGGGCGAGGCCCTCGTCGACGAGGCGACGGACATGCTGCTCGAGTCACGTCTCGGTGCTCGGGCGGTCAGCCGGCGTTGACGACGCGCGCCTCCTCGGTGACTCGAGGCGGCGACGGCGCTAGGCGTCGAGCGACGCGAGGTACTCCGCGTTGCCGCGCAGGGCCGGCTTGTAGCGGCCGACGTTGCGCAGCGTGCTGCCCGCCTGCAGGTAGCACCGACGCCGCAGGTCGCCCACCAGGCCCGCGTCCATCGCTCGGGTGTAGAGCTCCAGGGCCCGCGCCTCCTGACCGTCGGTGTCGTAGGCGCCGCCGACCTCGTAGAGGACGCGCGCGTCGTCGGGGTGCCGCTCGAGCAGCGGCTCGAGCGCCGCGATCGTCGGCGCCATGTGGGCACGGTCGCGGGCCGCGAAGATGCGGTCGAGTTCGGCCTACAGCTCCTCGGTCGGGGGCTGACGGGTGTCTCGTCCCGTTTCGGGTGTCTCGCTACCGCGCCTCCTTCTTAAGATGCAAGCCTGCGAGGTGCGTCCCTCCGCCGGTCGTGGCGCGGGCCGCCGATTTCTAGCGTTGCGGGTATGACAAACGCCACCGAAGTCCGGCCCGTGGCCGGCACCGCCCCGGCGGATCGAGGGGGTGTCCGCGGCCTCATCGCCCGGCGCCCGCTCACGAGCTTCTTCGTCCTCGCGCTCGGCCTCAGCTGGCTCGCGTGGATCCCGTACATCCTGTCGCCGCACGGTCTCGGCGTGTGGGACCTGCACTTCGCCGAATTCCTCGGCACGGCACAGTTCACCGGCGTGCTGCCCGGTGCCCTGCTCGGACCGCTCGGCAGCGCCCTCATCGTGACCGCCGTCGCCGACGGCCGCCCGGGCCTGCGCCGCTGGGTCGCCCGGCTCTGGCGTTGGCGCGTCGCCTGGTACTGGTACGCGCTGGCGCTCGTCGGCGTGCCCGCCCTGATCGTCGTGTCGGGTATCCCGTTCTCCGGCGGAGCCGTGCAGGCACCGTCGACGATGGCCCTCGTCGCCCTCGTGCCCGGACTCATCGTGCAGATCTTCACGACGGGACTCTCGGAGGAGCCGGGCTGGCGCGACTTCGCCCTGCCGCGCCTCCAGACGCGCTTCGGCGCGCTCGGTGCCGCCGCCGTGCTCGGACCGCTCTGGGCCTTGTGGCACATGCCGCTCTACCTCAGCGACTGGGGTGGCTGGCCGGACGCGCACTGGACCGAGCCGCTCGTGTTCGCCGCGTTCACCGTCACGTTCAACGTCGTCATCATCTACGTCTTCAACCGCACCGGGCAGAGCCTGCCGCTCGTGCTGCTGCTGCACGTCGGGGTCAACAACACGATCTCGAACCTCTGGGCCGACATGTACCCGGGCATGACCGCGGGCACCATGATGTTCGGACTCACCATCCTGTCGACGATCGCCGCCGTCGTGCTCATCGTCGCGACGCGGGGCCGCCTCGGCTTCGACGCCGCGATCGTGCGCCGCGCCGACCGCACCCCGAGCCTCATAGGATCGCGCCATGGCATCCGCTGACCCGCGCCGCGACGCTCGGCCCGCCGCGGGCGCTACCGCGGGTTCCGCGGGCGCTGCGGGTGCCGCCTCGGGTGCCGCGACGCTCCCGGGTGCCGCGACCGCCTCGGCACCGGGGCCGCGCGCCCGTCGGGTCGACCGCCTCCTCGCCGCCGGCACGGCCGTCGTCTCGCTCGGGCTGTTGGCCGGGCTGCCGCCGCTCGACCGGCTCGACCCCGACGGCCTCGGCGCCGTCTACCCCGAGCCGTTCGGCCTCGTCTGGACCCTGCTCGCGATCTGCCTGCTCGGGCAGTCCGTGCTGCTGCTCGCGGCACATCGCGTACCCCGCCTCACCCTGTTGCTCGTCGCGGCCCTCCCCGTGCCGGTCGCGGCGATCGCGGTCTCGACCCTGCACGGGCTGAGTGCGCTGCCGATCGTCGTCGCGGTCGTGCTCGCCGTCTTCCGGGTGCCGTTGGCGCGGCTCTGGCCGACCCTGGTCGGCGCGGCCGCGCTCGTCGCGGTCTCGCAGGGCATCGTGTTCTTCGTCGGATACGGCGCCGGGCGTGCCGACGTGTCGCAGGGACTCCTCGCCTCGGCCGGGCAGGGTGTGCTGCAGGCGGTCGGCGCCGTCGGCATCCCGCTGGTCGTGGCGCTGCTGATCCGCTCGCGTCGCGAGGTGCGGGCCGCCCGCGACGACGAACGCACCGCCCTCGGCCGCGAGCAGACGGCGCTCGGCCGCGAGCAGGACGCCCTCGTCGACGCCGCCGTGTCGCGCGAACGCGCCGCGATGGCCCGTGAGCTGCACGACATCGCCGCCCATCACCTGTCGGGCATCGCCCTGATGTCGGCCGTCATCGACCGGCAGATCGACGTCGACCCCGAACGGGCGCACGAGGGGGCGCGGCAGGTGCGCGAACAGAGCACCGCCGTGCTCGACGACCTGCGCCGACTCGTCGGCCTGCTGCGCGACGACACCCCCGCCGAGCGGGCGGTCGAGACAGTGGCCGGCATCGTCGACCTGGTCGAGCGTGCGCGGTTCCGGATGGACGTGACGCTCGAGGTGCTGCCGGGCGACCGGACGCCGGGCGGCGCGACCGCCGAGCCGGGCGGCGGGACGCCGGGCGGCGCGACCGCCGAGCCGGGCGGTATCGCCGTGGGCGTCGGCCCCCTCGCCCAGCTCGCCGCCTACCGCACCGTGCAGGAGGCGCTGGCCAACGCGGTCCTGCACGCGCCGGCCGCGCCGTGCACCGTGACGATCGACGATCGCGACGCGGGCCACCTGACGATCCGGGTCGAGAATCCGGGGTCGACGGCTCCCGCCGTCGAGTCGTCGCCGTCGGGCGGCAACGGCCTGCGCGGGATGCGCGAGCGGGCCGACCTGGTCGGGGCGCGGCTGGACGTCGGCCCGACCGACGCGGGCGGCTGGCGGGTCGAGCTGACGCTGCCGCGCGAGGCGGCCGGCGCCTCCGCGGGCTGGACGCCGGACGCGGCGCCGGCGGCGACGTCGGACGCGGCGCCGGAGCCGACAGGGGAGGCGGCATCGACGCGGCCGGGGCTCGACGCGACCGACTCGGTGACCGGTGCCGACCCCGCCGGCTCGACCCGTGCCTCCTCGGGGTCGGCCGACGGTGACGGGGTGGTCGCGTGATCCGCGTGCTCGTGGCCGACGACCAGCCCCTGGTGCGCGCCGGCGTGTCGGCGCTGCTCGGGGCCGAGGCCGACATCGAGGTCGTCGGTGTCGCGGCCGACGGCGGCGAGGCGCTCGCGCTCGCCCGGTCGACGCGGCCCGACGTGGCCTGCCTCGACATCCGGATGCCCGTGATGAACGGCATCGAGCTCGCCCGGATCTTCTGCACGCCGGACGCCGACCCGGCGATACCCGTGCTGATGCTGACGACGTTCGACCTCGACGACTACGTATTCGGGGCGTTGGAGGCCGGCGCGTCCGGGTTCTTGCTGAAGGACGCGGACCCCGACACGATCGTGGACGCCGTCCGGCAGGTCGCGGCCGGCAACGGCACGCTCGACCAGGCGCTGACGCGGCGGGTGCTGCGCGAGTTCGTGTCGCGGCGGAGTCTGCAGCCGGTCTCCGGCGACCGCGCCGACGGCGTGTTGACCGCCCGCGAGCGCGAGGTCCTGCTGCTGCTCGCGCAGGGCATGTCGAACGAGGAGATCGCGGCCGCCCTCGTGCTCGAGGTGTCGACGGTGAAGTCGCACCTCGCGCGGATGCTGCCGAAGCTCGGCGTGCGGTCCCGGCTGCAGGCCGTCGTGTGGGCGTACCAGAACCGGATCGTGAGCGTGCCCGACGGGGCGTAGCCGAGCTGCTGCGCGGGGCGGCGTCAGTCGCCGACGAACGCGCCGACGAGCCGCTCCGATGCGTCCCAGAGCCGGCGGCCCCGGTCGGCGTCGTCCAGCGGCCGCCAGAACGGCACGCGGACGGCCCGACCGCCGACCGTCCGGGACGGCCCGTAGAACTCGTCGCCCCGCGCGCTCGGGTCGACCGCGGCCCGGAGGGCGGGCTCCGCCGCGCTCTCGACCGTCCCGAGCACGCCGACGCGCGACAGCAGGCTGATCACCCGGCGCGAGACCTGGGCCCGGTCGCGTCCCATGCCCGGCTGGGCGGCCAACAGGTTGGTCGGCGAGACACCGGGGTGTGCGACGGTGCTGCTGATGCCCCAGCCTCCCGCGCGACTGCGGGCGTCGAGCTCGCGTCCGAACAGGCCGACCGCGATCTTCGACGCCGCGTACGCCCTCATGACGGCGTAGTCGTCGACGGGGTTGAGGTCGTCGGGGTCGACCGAGCCCGAGCGCGCGGCGACACTCGTCTGGTGGGTCACGCGGGCGCGACCGGCGCGCAGCAGAGGCAGCAGCCCGAGCGTCAGCGCGACGTGCCCGAGGTGGTTCGTGCCCATCTGCAGCTCGAAGCCGTCGTCCGTCACCTGCCGTGTCGGCGGCTGCATGACACCCGCGTTGTTGACGAGCAGGTTGACCGGCCGCCCCTCCTCCCGGAGCGCCGCCGTGAACGCCGCGACCGACGCCAGCGACGACAGGTCGAGCGGCCGCGTGCTGACCAGGGCGCCGGGCGTCCGCGCCCGGATGCGCGCCACGGCGGCATCGCCCTTCGCCGGGTTGCGCACCGGCAGGACGAGCTCCGCGCCCGCCCCGGCGAGGCGGGTGGCGATGACCTGCCCGAGGCCGTCGCTGGCTCCGGTGACGACGGCGAGCGTGCCGGTCAGGTCGGGGATGATGAGGTCGGATGTCCGTGGCACGGCGCGCTCCCTGGATCGTGTGGTGGCCCGCCGAAGCGGTGGTGCACCCAATGCTCGACCGGTCCCGCGATCGCAACCAGGGCCTCCCGATCAGCGGCTGCCGGGTCAGCCCCGACGGCGCCGCGGTGCACGCGCCGCCCGGCGGCGCAGGACCCGAGGAGGCACGGGTCGCGTCGACCGATCAGGCGCCGGTCCGCGCCTGGTCGCCCACCACGGCCAGCAGCTGCAGCTTCTCCGCGCTCTCACTGCCCGGGACGGCCGTGTAGACGAGCAGCCGATGCGACTGATCGGGGTCGAGCAGGGTCTGGCACTGCAGCTCGAGCTCGCCCACGACCGGATGCCGGAACCGCTTGACGTCCGGCATCCGCACGCCCACCTCCTGGGCGTCCCACACGCGACGGAAGCCCTCGTCGTCGGCCAGGAGCTCGACCATCCGTGCGGCCCGCGAGCCCGGGCCGCGCAGGGCGACGAGTTCGCGCAGGCCGGAGGCGTAGACGCGCGACAACTGCTCGCGCTCGGCGGCGGGGTAGGCCGCGCGCGCCTCCGGGTCGGTGAACCAGCGATAGCCGAGATTTCGGTCGGGTCCGGTGCGCCGCGTGGCATCCCCGAGGAGGAGCACGCCGAGACGGGTCTGCAGCAGCGTCTCGCCGAGCTCGCTGATCACCTCGGCGGGGGTGTCGTCGAGGCGGTCGAGGATGCGCAGCAGCCCCGGGCCGACGTGATCGCCGGCTGGGCCGCGATCGGGCGGCCGGTGGCCCGCGAGCCGGAAGACGTGGTCGCGCTCGTCGAGCGAGAGGTGCAGGCCCTGCGCGATCGACGCGACCATCTGCTCGGAGGGGTGCGGACCGGTGCCGCGCTCCAGCCGCGCGTAGTAGTCGGTCGACATGTGGCAGAGCGCCGCGACCTCCTCGCGGCGGAGCCCGTCCGTCCTGCGACGCGGCCCCCTCGACAGGCCGACGTCCTCGGGTTGCAGCGACTCGCGCCTCCTCCGCAGGAAATCGGCCAGGGCCGGGCGGTCGATCATGGGGGCTCTTCTCGTCGGGTCGGGGGGCTTGAGCGGTGTCGTGCCCTTTCTAGCCCGGTGGGGATGCCGGGTCCAGGGCCTGGCGATCCACCCCGACCCGCGCCTCCTCGTGTCTCACCGCATCGTGCCGATGCATGTCACACTACTGACATGACTCAGGACGAAGCCGGGGTGCACCTCGAGACCTCGCTGGGCTACCTGCTGAAAGAGGCGGCGAGCGCCCTCCGCCTCTCGATGGAGGAGGTCCTGCGGCCGCTCGACATGACCATCACGCACTATTCGTGCCTCGAGCTGCTGGCACAGCGGCCCGGGCTGTCGAACTCGGAGCTCGCGCGCGGCACCTTCGTCACACGGCAGTCGATGAACGTGCTGCTGCAGTCGCTCGAGCGCGCCGGGCAGGTGACACGGGCGACCGAGGCCCCCGCCGGGCGGGCCCTGCCGACCGAGCTGACGTCGGCCGGGCGCGAGAAGCTGGCCGCGGCGTCGGCGGCGGTGCGCTCGGTCGAGGTGCGGATGCTCGGCGAGCTGAGCGCGGACGACCAGGCGACGGCGCGGCGGCTGCTGCGCGCGATGGTCGGGTCGCTGCGCGACGCCTGACGCGGGGGTGGTGGCGGCGGTGGCGGCGCCGGGACCGCAGGAGGCGCGGTCTACGAGAAGTCGGGGAGCGCGTCGTCGTCTTGGTAGACCGACATCAGCATCGCGGCGCCGAGGCGCGCGGCACGGGCCGGACGCACGGTGTGGTGGATGCCCGACTCGGCGCGAGCGCCCTGGATGAGCAGGGTCAGCGTCTCGGCGACGTGCGACGGCATGCCGGCCCGCTCGCAGAGCACGCCGATGTGGCGCTCCACCTCGGAGAAGTGCTCGGCCGCGAGCGCGCCGATGCCGTCGTCGGAGCGGCCCAGTTCGCCATACGCGTTGATGAAGGCGCAGCCTCGCCACGAGGTGTCGGTGAAGCACTCTTCCAGGTAGCTGAAGATGTTGAGGATCTCGTCGCGAGGATCGGTCGTCGTCGCGGAGATCCAGGCGAGCTTGTGCATCCAGCCCTGGTGCTTCCAGGCGAGGACGGCGATCAGGATGTCGCGCTTGCTCTCGAACGCGTCCGCGAGCGCGGCCGGCGAGAGGCCGGCGCGCTGGGCTATCTGCTCGACCGATACGGGCGAGATGCCGTTCTCGGTGAAGAGCGAGTCGGCGGCCGTGATGACGTCTCGCTGCGCGCTCGTGAGCGTCGCCGGAGCGGTGAGTGTCGGGGTGGCAGTCATGGATTTAGATATCGGCGTCCTGGTCGGTCGATGCGCGTGAGGCCAGACTAGAGCGTCCAGCTGGACTCGGGTCCGTCTCGGGCACCTCGGTGATCCCGATTGCGAACAGAGCCCGCCTGCGGGGCCGCGTACCGTGGGCAGTCCGGGCCCCGCACCGTTGCACGACCCGCACCACCGCACCGCCCGCACCGCCGACCCCGAGGAGACCGTCGTGACCGTCCCGCCCATCGTGAGTTCCGAGTGGTACCGAGCCCGCGCCTCCGACGAGGGGGTCGTGGTCGTCGACGTCCGCTACTACGCGGACGGCCGCAGCGGCGAGGAGGCCTACGAGCAGGGCCACCTCCCTGGAGCCGTCTGGGTCAGCATGGACGACGACCTGTCGTCACCGCGCGACCCCGCCGGGGCCCGTCACCCCCTCCCGACCCCGGAGCATCTCGCCGCCGCCCTCGGTCGACGCGGCATCCCGTCGGACGCGACCGTGATCGCCTACGACGACGTGTCGGGATCGGTCGCCGCACGGCTCGTCTGGCTGTTGCGGGTCATCGGGCAGCCGGCCGCGCTCCTCGACGGAGGACTCGGAGCCTGGCAGGGCGAGCTCGAGACCGGCCGGGTCGAGCGCGCCGCCGTGACACGCGAGCCCGTGCCCTGGCCGGCCGAGCGGTTCGTGACCCCGGCCGACGTGGGTGCGGCGAGTGCCTTCGACGTGCTCCTCGACGCCCGCGCGCACGATCGCTACACGGGTGAGGCCGAGTCGGCACTCGACCCGAGGCGCGGGCACATCCCCGGAGCGGCCTCCGCCCCCTGGGCCACGAACCTCGACGCGGACGGGTTCTTCCTCGACGCGTCGCAGCTGCGCGAGCACTACGCCGAGCGCGGTGTCGAGACCGGGAGTCGCGTGGTCGCGTACTGCGGCAGCGGCGTGACGGCGTGCACGGACCTGCTCGCGCTCGAGCGCGCCGGGGTCGAGGGGGCGCGGCTGTACCCGGGCTCGTGGTCGGAGTGGGGGTCGCGCGCCGACTGGCCGATCGAGGTCGGCGAGCCGCGCGCCTGACGCGCGGGGGCGCGAGCACGACACCCAAACGGGTGACGCGCCCGCTCCGAACACTCTCTCGGGCGTTCCCTAGGCGCCCCCGTGCGATCCGTCGCACGAACCGTCAGGAGACCCGAATCTCCTGGCCCGTGTCTCTGCGTCAAGGGCGACGCAGAGCACCAAGGGGGCTCGGCCCGCACCGCCCATCCTCGGTCTGTGCTCGATCCGAGACGCCCACCGTCGGCGGGGCATCATCGCTCGACCTGCCCTCGCGTGTTGTGCTGGCCTCATGCCCCTCCTCGAGACCGTTCCGTGGGCGGTTGCCGCTCTTCTCCTCGTCGCCGTCCTGGTCATGGGTCTCGTGCTGCGTCACCGTCTGAAGCAGGCCCGAGCGGCGGCGGCCGATCAAGCCCGACTCGCGCACGAGCGGCAGCTCGCCCTCTCCTCCATCCATGAGGACCAGATGGCCCGGGCCCGCGACGATCACGACCGCGAGCTGAGCGAGCTGGCCTCCGCGAGGGAGCGCGCCCTCGACGAGGCGCGGCAGGCCCGCGATCTCCTCGCCACGGGGCTCAAGTGGGAGGCGACGTCGCGCGACCTGATCGCAGACGCGATACGCACCGTGGCGGCGGACGCCGTGCTGCTGACCAACGTGGTCTTCGTGCCGACCGAGACCACCGCCTCCGGACGCTTCGTGGTCCAGGTCGACCACGTGCTCGTCTGCGAGGCCGGAGTCCTCGTCATCGAGAACAAGGGCTGGCGCGGCATCGTCTTCGACGGCAGGACGCCGAGCAGTGTCTTCCCGGCGTTCTCGGGGCTCTTCGACGAGACGAAACTCGACCCGCCGTTCGCCCTGCAGGTCAAGGACGACTCGCCGACGGTGCTGACGGTGCGGTCGCATCTCGGCCCCACGTCGCCGGCCGCGCAGGTGCGACGCCAGGCTCGTCGCCTCGCCGATCGGGTGTACACAGAGATCGGGGCGCGATTCTGGGTCGACACGTGCGTGCTCTACTCGCATCCGCAGGCCACCGTGTTCGCGGCCGACCGCGACGTCGCCGAGGGTGGGGCCACCACCCGCATCGTCGCCGCCCCGGCACAGCTCGCCTCCGTCGTCCGCGAGCTCACCGGCCGGCCGGCGAAGAAGTTCTCGCGGGCTCGGGTCGAGGAGATCGTGGGCCTGCTCGGCTCGTACGGTGCGGACACCCTCCGTTTCGGCGCATACGTCGAGGAGGCGCGGGTCGAGCGAGGCTGATCCCGAGGCGACCGCCGCGCCCCGCCCCGCCCCGCCCCGTCCGCGGCCCGCCCGCGGCCCACCACGCGCCTCACCGCCCGGGCAGCGACCGCAGCGCCTCCGACCGCTTCGCCAGCAGCTCGGCGTAGGTGCCGTCCCGCTCCGCCCACCGCAGGTACTGCGCCGCCGCCACGACGACCTCGCGCGGCGTCGGCTCCGCCGTGAGCAGCCCGATCACCTCGTCGAGGTACCCGTCGAGCGGCAGCGCGGCCGGGTTGACCTTCTCCTGCCCCGCGGTCGCCACCGCCGGCGGGATCAGCTCGGTCACCTCCACACCCGACCCCGCGAGCTGGGCCCGGAGGGCCTCGGTGTACGCGTGCACGCCGGCCTTCGACGCCCCGTACGACGCCATCAGCGGGAACGGCAGGAAGGCGATCCCCGACGACACCGTCATGACGTCGGCCCGTCCGGTCGCGGCGCCGCGCGCGAGCAGGTGCGGCGTGAACGCGTCGACGACCCGGATCGTCCCGAGCAGATTCACCTGGATCGTCTCCTCGGCCTGCGCCCCGTGTGCCGGGTCGCGCAGGTCCTCCTGCAGCAGCACGCCCGACATCGTCACGACGACGTCCAGCTCGGGGAACCGGCGCAGGACGTCGTCCCGAGCCTCCAGAACCGAGGAGGCACGGGTCACGTCGACCGTGACCGTCGCCAACTCCGGTGCGAGCCCGGTCACGGCCTCGGGGTGACGTCCGCCGACGATGACGGTGCTGCCCGCGGCGGCGAAGCGGCGGGCGAGGCCGAGCCCGATGCCGGAGGTGCCTCCCACGATGAGCACGGTGCGATTCGTGATGTCCATGTGTCCTTCTCGTCTCTCTGGTTCTTCGGTCGTTCTTCGGTCGACACGATGCTCGTCCGCGCCGCCCGGGCGAGACAGGTCCCCGCTGATCAGGGGTGTGCGGGGGCCTCTCTTGCCGGCGAGGGCCGCGGCTATCGTGAGCGGCATGACCGACGACCGCGAACCGAACCGCTTGGGCGAGTACCTGCGCGCCCGACGCGGACTGGTGACGCCCGAGCAGGCCGGGCTCCCCGCGGGTTCGCACCGCCGTGTGCCGGGGCTGCGCCGGGAAGAGGTGGCCCTGCTCGCCGGCATCAGCGCGGACTACTACCTGCGGCTCGAGCGCGGGCGGGACGGCAACCCGTCCGCCCAGGTGCTGGAGGCGCTGGCCCGGGTCCTGCACCTCGACGACGTCGAGACCGAGTACCTGATCGGTCTCGGGACCGCGCGGCAGCGGCAGGGCGCGCGGCCGGCTCGCACCCGGCGGCGGGCCGAGCACGTGCCCGAGCGGTTGCACCATCTGCTCGCGGCGGTCGACGTGCCCGCCTTCGTGGAGGGTCGGTACTTCGACGTGCTCGCGTCGAACTCCCTCGCCGTCGCGTTCTCGCCGCGTCTCGTGCCCGGTGAGAACCGCCTCCGGTCGTTGATGCTCGACCCGGAGGAGCGGGAGTTCCACGACGACTGGGAGCAGGCGACCGTCGACATGGTCGCGGCGTTCCGCAACTCGGTCGGCGACGCGGTGAGCGACCCGCGGGCCGTCGAGCTCGTGGGGGAGCTGTCACTCGCGAGCGGGCGGTTCCGCACCCTGTGGGCGCGGCACGACGTCGGCCGGCTCGACGGCGGCAGCACGACGATGCACCACCCGAGCCTCGGAGCCCTGCAGCTGCATCGCGAGAAGCTCCCGGTCGCCGGGCTGCTGCTGGTGCTCTACTACCCGGCGCCGCACGGGGCGAGCGCCGAGAAGCTGCGCCTGCTCGCGGCGAGCGCCGCGCTGCCGCAGCCCTGACCCCGGCGTGTCGTGTCGCGTTCGCGGCATCCTGTCGCGCACGAACGCCACACGACGCCGCAAACACCACACGACGCACAGCAGCAACCCCGAAAACGACGAAGGCGCCGAGCCGCCCAGGTCTCCCCGGGCACCTCGGCGCCTGCGCTGCAGAGCGACTACGCGCGGCGGCGGCGCACCACGGCCACGGTCGCGACACCGGCGAGCAGCAGCCCGGCGGCCAGCGCGAGTCCGGCCTCGGTCGACGACGATCCGGTGAACGCCAGCGAGCCCGACGGGTCCGCCGCACGAGCAGCGGCGACCGTCACGGCCTGCGCCGCGACGTCGACGCCGTTCAGCGTGACGGCGACGGTGTGCGCGCCGGCCGGCAGGTTCGCGGGGAGGACGGCCGCGAGGCGGAAGGCTCCGGAGAAGTCCGTCGACACGGTGCCCAGCAGCTGCGGGGTGGAACGGATCCAGACCTGCAACCCGGAGGTGCGGGGTGCGAAGCCGGCGCCGGTCACGGTGATCGCGCCTCCGGCTCGCAGCTCGCCCGACACGGTCACGGACGGCGCGCCCGCACCCGGTCCGGGCTGGGCCGGGGGCGTGGTCGGGTCGACGGGCGGAGTGGTCGGGTCGACGGGCGGCGTGGTCGGGTCGGTCGGCGGCGTGGTCGGGTCGGTCGGGTCCGTCGGCGGCGTCGTCGGGTCGGTCGGGTCCGTCGGAGCGGGCAGCGTCGCCTTGTACGCCATGGCGTACGCGAGCTTGCCGGGCTTGGCGTCCGTCAGGGGCGCGGACAGCTTGCCGAACTCGCCCTTGTCGACCTTCTTGCCGGCGTTCCACTGCGAGAGGACGCTCAGCTGCGATGCGGTGTAGCCGCTGTCGACGACGGCGTCGGGAGCCAGCGCGACCTGCGCCTCGGTGACCGCCTTGACGGTGGCGAGGTAGCTGTCGCGGTCGGAGGCGTCCCACGCGCTCAGGTCGACGGCCTTCTGGTCGCGGAGCCACGAGCCCCAGTAGAACTCCTGGAAGGGCACCTTGCCGTCGGCCGCGAAGCCGATGTCGCGGCTGAAGTACATGATGCTGCGGTACTTGTCGTTCTCGAAGTTCTTGAGGCCGACGCTCTTCGGCAGCGCGTCGATGCTGACCGGGGCGCCGTTGACGTCACGGAGCCAGACCCACTTGTTGTCCTTCATGGTCTGCCAGAACGTGGCCGTGTCGAGGGTGCTCAGGTTGCCGAGGACGCGCAGGCGCACGTGCAGGTTCAGGCCTCCGTCGGCCGTCTCGGCGAACGAGGTGAGCGTGTGGTGGCCGTCCGTCAGGTACAGCGATCCGCCCGGGCCGATCACGACCGTCTTCATCGGGGCGATGCTGGCTGCGGTCTCGGAGCCGACCGCGATCGTGCAGGTGAACGACGTCGGGTCGTCGAGACGCGAGGCGGCCGATGCCGTCGCGGCCTCGCCCTGACCGTTGGCCTCGCACCAGTCGTCGAACCGCTTGTTGATCGTGTCCTTGCCGAGCGCGCTGTAGCGGCCGAGCTTGTAGTAGACCTCGTCGTAGCCGAGCGACGGCTGCGTCGGACGGACGTCGCCGATGCGCACGTCGACGAGGTCGTCGGCCTTCGCGGCGGTGTAGTCAGGGGTCGCTGCAGCGTGCGCTGCGGTCGTTGCAGCGGGCGCCGGAGCCGCGAGCGCGGTCGTCGCCGACAGCAGCGGGGCGCCGCCGACGAGGGCGATCGCCGCGGCCGCCGTCCAGGCGAGTCGGGGGGAGAAGCGGGGCATCGGGAGTTCTGCTTTCGGTCGAGTCGAGGGGGCTCGGGCGAGCCTGACGATCGTGCACGACGCTCCGAACGAGCCGGTGTCCGGCAGGTGAACGACGGGTGTCGCGCAGCGCCGCCGCCCGCCGCACGCCCGCCGCACGCCCGCGGCAAGATGAAGGAGGCACGACCTGCGACCCCGCGCCAGGAACGGAACTCCGATGGCCCCCGACACGAGCCTCCCGCCGCGACCGCACGTGCTGCCTGCACCGCTCGTCGGCCTCGGCGTCGTCTGGGTCGCCCCGATGGCCGGCGGACCGTCTCGGCCCGAGCTGGTGATCGCCGCGGCCCGTGCCGGATCGTTCGCGCAACTCGCCGCGGGGTACAAGTCGGCCGCGGCGATGGTCGACGAGATCATGGCCGTGCGCGCGGCCGGCGTGACGACCTTCGGCGTGAATCTCTTCGTGCCGAACGTGCATCCCGTCGTCGCCGAGGAGTACGAGCGCTATGCGCGAGCACTGCGGAGCACGGCCCGACGCCTCGGTGTCGACGACCCGGCCGTCGCACCGAGGGAGGACGACGACGAGTGGGATGCCAAGATCGCCGCCCTGGTAGCCGACCCCGTACCCGTGGTGAGTTTCACGTTCGGGCTGCCCCGCGCCTCCGTCGTGTCGAGGTTGCACGAGGTCGGGACGGTGCTGCTGCAGACGGTCACGAGCGTGGAGGAGGCGGTGCGGTCGGAGGCGGCCGGAGTCGACGTGCTCGTCGTGCAGGGCTGGGGTGCCGGGGGACACTCGGGGGTCTGGGCGCCGGGTGCGCAGCCGGAAGACGTGCCGCTGCCCGAGCTCGTCGCCCGCGTCGTCGCGGCCACGACCCTGCCCGTGGCTGCGGCGGGCGGGATCGCGGGTCGCCGTGATGTCGATAAGGCAGTCGCTGCGGGAGCCTCGGCCGTCGTCGTCGGGACGGCGGTGCTCCGGTCGCCGGAGAGCGGTGCCTCCGGGTTGCACAAGGAGGCGTTGGCCGACGAGCAGTACGACGAGACGGTCCTGACGCGGGCCTTCACCGGGCGCCCCGCGCGGGCGCTCGTGAATCGATTCGTGCGTGATCACGAGCCGGAGGCGGTGAGCGGCTACCCCGCGCTGCATCACCTGACGAAGCCGCTGCGGGTCGCGGCCACGGCGGCCGGCGATGCGTCGGCGCTGAACCTGTGGGCCGGTCAGGGCTGGCGTGGAGCCCGCGACGCCCCGGTCGCCGAGATCCTCGCGGACCTCGCTGGCCCGGAGCCGCGTCACCCGTAGCCCGGCCGTTCTCACCTGGCGGTCGCGCTCGGCGCCGGTGCCGGCCCCGGCGTCAGCCGTCAGCCGTCAGCCGTCAGCCGTCAGCCGTCAGCCGTCAGCGTCAGCCGCGAGCACGTGTCTTTCCTCACAAGCTCCTACGGTTCAAACCGTAGAACCGTTCGCGCACCCCGCCCCCACCACCCCTACTTATGCGTCGCACCGTCCTACGCTTCGAACCGAATGAGCCGGAACGGAAAAGCACCTCCCGCCCGCCGCGCGATCGCAGCAAGCAGGGCCGCAAGCACAAACCCGGGCGTGACCGAGGTCGCCGACGAGGTCGGACTACCGACGCCGCTGCCGCCGTCGTCCGACTCACCGCTTCTTGGGGTCGTGTCCCCAGTTCATCAGCGACCAGCGCCAGGCCGTGTCGGTGACGTCGCCCGAGGGGCGCTGCTTCGAGTGCCGGGCGACATAGCCGACGACCTTGCGCATGTGCGCGTAGTCGGCGTCGGTGTAGTCGGCCTGCTTCTTCTTCAGAATGCGCACGATGTGCCGACCGCTCTCGTGCCCGGTCGACTCGCCGCCGCCGTCCTTCTGGCCGACCTCCTTCGACTCGTCGGTGTCGAGCCACTTCTCGATCTCGGACGCGGTCATGTTGACCGCCTCGCCGAAGTCGTCTCGGGTCTCGGACTCGTTCTTCTCGGCCATCTCGGGGCTGCTCCTCTCGGGTGGGCGGCGGCGAGCCGCACGCGATGCCCTGCACGGTACGCGCGCCAGCGGCCGGTCGCGCTAGCCCTCGACACCGAGCCAGAAGTCGACCGCATCCGGGGACGGCCGGGTGACCACGGACGTGACGTCGCCGAACTCGAGGACCCGGTCACGCGCCTCCTGAACGGTCGGCCACCGGGTCAGCTCCCCGTTGTTCGGGTCGCCCCGGGACACGAACGAGAGCCAGGCCGACGTCATCTCCGCTTCGAGCCGATGATCGACCTCGGTGTACGACGCGTGACCGTCGGCGCCCAGGTTGCCGTACGCGTACATGACCTCGGCCCCGTGATACGCGCCGAAGCGCTCGAGGCCGGCCTCGGGCGGAGTCCGCGTGAAGTGGTAGGCGTACACGGACGACTGCCCGGTCGACGCCGCGGCGGTCGCCCACCGGCGCATCGGGGCCGTCATCGCCTCGTCGGTCCCCGAACGCAGGCGGGACTCGACGACCTGGGCCGGGTCTCCTCCCGGGTACAGCTCGAGGAAGCGCTCGGCGTCGGCACCCTGCTTCTCACGGGCCTCCCGGGCGTAGGTCGCCGGGTCGGAGTCGACCCCGCCGATCAGGTCGAGCGACGTCTCGTCGGCGTTGCTGCCGAGCAGCAGGGGCACGTCGTTCTGCCGACCGGCGTCGTAGATCGCGGCGGGCGTGTCGGGCAGGACGGCGCCGTCGACCGTCGGCCACCAGTGAGTCGACAGGCCCTCCGACGCCGCGGCCTCGGCGATGCGCTCGGTCGGCATCGCCTGCATCTCCTCCAGACTCGCCCCGCCCAACGCGGCACTCAGGTCGCGGGCGGCGTCACGGGCGCGATCGACGTCGTCGTACAAGTCGCCGTCGCCGCGATCTCCCGCGGCCCCCAGGCAGCCTCCGCTCTCGCCGATGATGCCGTGCACCAGGCCCGCCGCCAGCGGCGAGGCACCGAGGATGCAGGCGCTGCCCGAGCCCGCCGACTCGCCGGCCACCGTCACCCGCCCCGCGTCGCCGCCGAACGCCGAGATGTTGTCGTGCACCCACTGGAGGGCGGCGATCTGATCGAGCAACCCCTGGTTGCCGGGGGTCGCACCCCCGAGCGCGTCCGCGGCGAGGAACCCGAAGACCCCGAGCCGGTAGTTGACGGTGACGACGACGACATCGCCGCGTGACGCGAGGGAGGTGCCGTCGTACGCGGGCAGGGCCCCCGACCCCGAGGTGAACGAGCCTCCGTGCAGGTAGACGAGCACGGGTCGCGGGCCGTCCACGGAGGCTCGCGACGGCTTCCAGACGTTGAGCCGCAGGCTGTCCTCGTCCGACGCGTATCCGCCCAGCAGCGTCTGCTCGAGCGGCAGGTCCAGCACGCGGGTCAGGGCCCGGGTGACGACGGTCGACTCCGGCTGGACGGCGGAGGGACCGAAGTCGTCCGCGATCAGGGTCGTCGATCGCGGTTCGGCGGGCTGCGGCGCCTCCCAGCGCAGAGGACCGACCGGAGGCGCGGCGTAGGGGATACCGGCGAAGGCATCGACCTGAGACTCGTCGTCGTGGATGCCGACGACGTCGCCCTGCGCCGTCGCCACGGGCTCGGTCCGCGGGCCGTCGAGCTGCCTCGTCCCCGGGATCGGGCCGGCCGCGAGCGCCGTGCCCACGACGAGACCCACGGTCACGACCCAGGCCGCCCCTCGCACGAACCACCGTCGACGACGGAGCGCGCGCACGGCGAACGCGGTGAGCGCCAGGCTCGCGGCGAGGAGCAGCCACCCCCACCACGGGACCCCGTTCAGCCAGGCGAGCGCGACGCCGACGAGTCCGATGAGGGCCATCGGGATCCACCACAGCTCACGACGTTGCTTCCTGGTCATCTCTCCCTCTCAGTACGTTCTGTATTTGATACAAAACGTACTGAAATGGGTGGAGAACTGCAACCGAGCGCCTAGGCTGATGCCGTGAGCGAGGTCAAGACCGTCTCGGGGCGGCATCGGAGCGAGACCCGACGGCGCCTGCTGGTGGCCGCGGCCGGTCTGTTCGAGGACACCGGGACGATCCGGCAGAGCGTGGGCGACATCTGCACCCGAGCCGGGTTCACCCGCGGGGCGTTCTACTCGAACTTCACCAGCGTCGACGACCTCTACCTCGCGCTGCACCAGGAGCAGGCGGCCTCCGTCTGGCACCGACTGTGGGCGGCACTCGACACGCAGCTCGCCGACGACACGCACGAACCGACCCTCGAGGGTGCGGTGGGCCAGCTGCTCGCCGCCCTGCCCGAGAGCCGAGAGTGGTTCTCCCTGCGATCGGTCCTGCTGGCCCGCGCCGCCGCCGACCCCGTCTTCGCCGAGGGGATGCTGATGGACGACACGCACGCCGTCGGCGAGCTGGGCGACCGGTTCGTCGCCCTGGCAGCCGTGCACGGCCGGGTCCCCGTCGTCGATGCGACGCAGCTGGCGAAGTCCGTGGTCGCGGCCCATATCGGAGCCCTGAGCCAGTCGGCCGTCGACTCCGACGCCGGTCGGACGCAGCGTGTCACGGTCGCGGCGGTCCTGCGGGGGCTGACCGTCGAGGGCGCCGCCGGGCGCTGACGCGTCGCCGCCGCACCCACATGACGAGCACGACACACCCGAGGAGGCGCGAGCACCTCCCCGACGCACGTCGCGTCCCTAAGACACCGGCCCCACGGTCCCGCCGCGCAGCAGCAGCGACCCGTGAACGGTCCGCGTCGGGCTCAGCCGGCTGCGGCCGCGGTGGGCGAGCAGCACGCGCGTCGCCTCGCGGGCGGTCGCGTCGAGATCGGACGTGATCGTCGTCAGCTCGGGCTGGGTCTTCGTGGTCAACGTGTCGTCGCAGCCGATGATGCTGACGTCGGCGGGCACCCGGATGCCGCGGGCGGCGAGCCCGTTCAACAACCCGTGCGCCATGACGTCGTCGAAGGCGATCGCGGCCGTCGCCCCCGAGTCGCGCAGCACGTCGGCGAGCTGCCAGGCCTCGTCATAGCTGCCGAGCTCGGTCGCGTGGACGTCGACCCGCATCCCGTGGGCCGATCCGGCGGCGAGCAGGGCCTTCCGCCGCGACATGTTCGACCACGAGACGCTCGGACCGCCGACGTAGGCGAGCCGACGATGCCCGAGCGAGGCGAGCAGCTCGACGGCCTGCGCGATCGCGGGCGCGGTGTCGACCAGGATGCGGCTCATGTCCGCGACGTCCCGGTTGATCAGGACGATGTTCTGGCTGTCGGCGATCGACCGCAGGGCCGTGCTCGACATCCGGGACGAGATGTTGATGATGCCGTGCACCTGGGGACCGAGGTTGTCGATGAGCTCGCGCTCCCGCTCGGGGTCGCCGTCCGAGTCGGCGATGAAGACCGAGAGGCCCGCTTCCTGCGAGGTGCGCTGGATCGACCGGATCAGCGGCGGGAAGAACGGGTTGGCGATGTCGGGCAGCACGATCCCGATGGCGTTCGCCCGGCCCGAGACGAGTCCGCGCGCCAGCTGGTTCGGCACGTAACCGAGCTCTTCGGCCACCGCCTTGACCGCCGCGACCGTGTCGGGGTGCAGCAGCTCCGGTCGGTTGAAGGCGCGCGACACCGTCGACGGGGCGACGTTGAGACGGGCCGCGATCGCGACGATCGTCGGCCGACCCGACGACGACTCCGACCGTCTCACGGCGAACCGCCGCGCCCCGCGCCGGCCAAGACCCCCATGACCTCGCGCCCACCCTGCACGACCCGCAGCACCTCCCCACTCCTCTCGTCGAGCAGCACGAGATCCGCCGGCGCCCCCACCGCGATCTGCCCGAGCCCGGCTCGGGCATGCGACAGCACCCCCGCGGGTGTCGACGTCACGAGCGGCAGGGCCGAGGCGAGGTCCAGGCTCGTCCCCGCGACGACCGTGCGGAGCGCCCGCGCGATGTCGACGCCCGACCCGGCCAGGTACCCCGTGTCGGCGAACGACAGCCGTCCGTCGTCCGACAGCTCGACGCGACCACCGACGCTGGCGTCGTACGAGCCGGGCGCCCGGCCCGCGACGTCCGTCATGTCCGACACGAGAAAGGCGCGGGCCGTCGTCTTCGCCCGGAGCAGCACCTCCACCGTGTCGAGCGGCAGATGATGCCCGTCGCCGATGAACCCGGCGGTCAGGCGGTCGTCGGCGAGCTGCGTCCAGAGTGCGTTCGGGTGCCGCGGCAGCTCCGCCGCGATGCCGTTGCCGAGGTGCGTCGACAGCGTCGCGCCGGCGTCGACCGCCGCCCTGATCTGCTCGGGTGTCGCGTGCGTGTGACCGATCGCGACGCGGACGCCGAGCGCCGCGACCTCGGCGATCCGCGCGGCGGCGTCGGGCGTGTGCGGCGACACGGTCACGATCCCGATCGGAGCCCCGACGTCGAGCCACCGCTCGACCTCGGCCGGGTCGATCGGGCGGACGACGGCGGCGTCGTGCACCCCGCGCGCCCCCTCGCGATCCGAGATGAACGGCCCCTCGAGGTGCACGTCGGGCACGGCGTCGGCCGTCCGGCGGTCGAGGCGACGGGCTTCGGCGATCGCGCCGAGCCCCGCGACGATCGCGTCCTCCGACGCCGTCACGATCGTCGGCGTCCACGTCGTCACGCCGATGCCCGCGAGGCGACGGGTCAGCTCGACGATGCGGTCGGGCGACGGCTCGGCGGCGTTCACGTCGAGTCCGTCGTAGCCGTTCACCTGGGCATCGACGAAGCCGGGGGCGATGACCGGCGCGACCACCGCCTCCTCGGCTGTGAGGCCTCGTCGGGCGATCGTGACGACGACTCCGTCGCGATACGAGACGTCGATCCACTCGTCGGTGCCGGGGACCCGGCCGCCGACGGACCCCTCGAGCCGAGCCGTCATCGGTCGGCGGAGGGGTGCGAGGCCTCGTCCACGTGGAGCACGACCGAGGGGTGTGTCCGCAGCGCGGTGCCCGGGTGTCTGCCGCCGATCGACTGCCGTAGGCTGTCGCGCACCGCCTGCCGCTTCGCGCCGCCGGGCACGGACGCCACGAGATGACGGGCATCGAGGAGGCGCGGGATCGTCACCGTGATGGCCTGCGCCGGTACCGCGGCCAGGTCGGGGAAGTGCCCCTCGTCGACCTGCTGCTGCCGGCTGACGACGTCGAGCGGCACGACGCGGGCGCCGTCGGCGCCGTGGAAGTCCGCCGGCGGATCGTTGAACGCGAGGTGCCCGTTCACTCCGAGACCGAGGAGGACGAGATCGAACGGATCGTGGCCCATCGTGTCACCGTAGCGGCGCGCCTCGTCCTGCGGGTCGTTCGTGGTGTCGATCCGGTGGAAGGTCGGCGCCCCGTCGAGCGGCTCGACGAAGCGCGAGACGAGCCAGTTGCCGAACCCCTGCGGCGCGGACGCCGGCAGGCCGATGTAGTCGTCCATGTGGAAGGCGTCCACGCGCGCCCAGTCGATGCCGGGTTCGCGGATCAGCCAGCGCAGGGTCGCCTCCTGGCTCGGAGCCGCCGCGAGCATGAGCCGGGCCGTCGGCTGCGTGTCGAGGGCGGCGCGGAGGCGCGTGGCGGCATCCGAGGCGGCGGCGCGTCCGAGGGCGTCCGCGTCGGCGTGCACGCGGACGGCGGGCGCGATGTCGAGATCGAGGTCGAGGGTCATGAGGTGGTGGTCCTTTCGTGGGCGCCGATCAGTCGGAGCAGGGCCCGGGGAACATGGAAGGGGTCTTTGACGGGCAGCGCGACGACACGTTCTAGCGGCGCGCCGTCGCGGCTGCGGATCTGCTGCCACTCGCGGCCGCGGGCGGCGGTGCCGCTCCTGCCGTCGCTGCGACCGTCGCCGCCGTCGCCGCCGTCGCTGCGATCGGGGAACGTCGCGAGCGTGTACTCGGCGAGCCGCTCGGCCCAGCGTTCGAACCGCGGGTCGCCGGTGCGCGCGGCGAACGTCTCGGCGGCGAGCAGTGCCTCGACGTGCACCCACCAGAGCTTGGTGCTCCAGGTGTCGCGGACGAGCTCCTCGTACGCGCCGCCGAGCGTGCGGCCGCGCGGCGGCCCGCCCTCGTGGTCGACGTAGCGGAGCAGCCCGCCGTGCTCGTCGTCCCATCCCAGCTCCAGCGTGCGGAGCACGGTCTCGGGCAGCCAGTCGGGCAGCGGCGTCGACAGGCCCGGCACGTGATCGGCCGCGTCGAGCAGCATCCACGCCATCTCGAGCACGTGACCAGGGTTCAGATGCCGCGCGACGAGCGTGTCGAGATCCGAGGAGGCACGGGGCCGGTACTCCCAGCAGCGATCGCGATCCCATTGGCCGCCTGGTCCGACGATGCGGTGCACTCCTTCTTCCACGATCGCACGGCTCTCGAGCGAGCCCGTGCGGCGGTGCACCTCGGTCGCGACGCTGGTGAGCAGCATCGTGCGGCCGAGGTCGGTGACGTCGCGCGGGACGGAGTACGGCGCCGAGGGGGCCGAGCCGTCGCGGATCCGGCGGGCCGCCGAGACGAGCAGCGCCGATGCGGCAGTGGTCCACCGGTCGCCCTCGGCGGTCTCGGCAGGGCTCGTCGGGCCGACGACCGCCGCGGCCCCCGTGAGACCGAGCGCCGCGAACAGGTCGGCGAAGACACTCACCGCGACCGAGCCGGCCTCGTCTGCGGGCAGATGCCGCGCCTCCTCGTCCGTCACGAAGGCGACGGCGGTGCCGTCGTCGACGATCGTGCCCTCGAGGAGGCGCGCCGTGCGGACGGCGCGCTCGCGCCAGTCCTCAGCCGCGAGGGGCAGCGCGCCGGCCGCACCCGCCTCGGACAGCTCGGCGCAGAGCCAGGCCCAGCGGCCCTGCGACCAGGTGTAGCGGTCGGTGGAGAGCAGCGTGCCGTCGTTCGAGAAGCAGGTCAGCACGCCGCCTGCCGGCACGATCGCGTGCGACTCCCACCACGGCAGGATGCGGTCGAGCAGCTCCTCGCGGTAACGGGCCTGACGGGTTTCGGTCGTCACGGGTGTCACACCGCACCGCCGGCGCGGGCTGTCGAGGGCTCGGCGGGCCCGACCGGGTCGCTCGGGTCGCTCGGGTCGCTCGACGCGGGGGCCGTGCCGCGACCGGTCGTGCCGCCCGGCCCGCGGCCGTCGACGTCCGTCGCGAGCTCGGAGTCGGAGTCGAGGTCCGAGTCGAGCGACGCGACCAGGGCGTCCGACTTCGCGTCGTGCCACGGGTGCAGCAGGCCGACGAGGCAATAGACGATGATCGACGCGATGATCGGCGAGGCGACGCTGACCGTCTGGGCCGTCGCCGTGCCGAGGTCGGCGATCTGGGTCGGGATGACGTACTTGATCGTCGCGAAGACGAGCAGGCCGACGACCCACGACGAGAGGGCCGCCGACGGGCCCGAGCGGCGGAACGGTCGCAGCATGCCCAGCAGCATCGGGATCGCGATCGGGCCGACCAGCGCGCCGAACCACAGGATCAGCAGGCCGAGCACGCCGCCGAACGAGTCCGCGTTGAGGGCGAGGCCCATCGAGAGCGCGATGAACAGGAACACCGTGAGGCGACCCGCGAACAGCTCGCCGCGCGACGACAGCCGTGACCGCGATCCGCGGAGCGCCGGGATGATGTCGCGCACGATGACCGACGAGATGGCGTTCGCGTCGGAGGAGGTCATCGCCATGGTGTGCGAGAACATGCCGGCCAGCACGAGGCCGATCAGACCGGCCGGCAGCAGTGTCTGGGCGAGCAGGGCGTACGACTGGCTCGGGTCCTCCAGGCCAGGGAGGATGAGCGGCGCGGCCCACATGGGGAAGAACAGCACCAGCGGCCAGACCAGGAAGAGACCGGCCGACAGCAGCAGCGACTTGCGAGCGGACGACCCGCTCGGGGCCGCGATGAATCGCTGGGCGAGGTTCCACGTGCCTCCGTTGTACGAGACCGTGTTGATGAGGACGTAGGCGAGGAAGAAGAACACCGTGAAGTCGCCGGCGAACGGTTGGGAGTGCGAGGCGGGGAGGCGCTCCCAGATCGTGGCGACGGAGGCGACGCCGTCGAGGCGCACCATCGTGGCGATGACGAGGGCGACCGCGGCGACGAGCTGGATCAGGAACTGCCCCATGTCGGTGAGGGCGTCGGCCCAGAGTCCGCCGATGGTCGAGTAGACGAGCGTCACGCCGCCGACGAGCAGGATGCCGATGCTGAGCGGCACGCCCGCGAACACCAGGAGGAGGATCGCCGAGGCGGCCCACTTCGCGGCGACGTCGAAGATCTTGAGCGCCGTGCCCGACCAGGCGAGCACCTGCTGCGTCGGCAGATTGTAGCGCGTGGTGAGGAACTCGAGCGGCGAGATGATGCCGAGGCGCTGGCGCAGTCGCGGCCAGCGCGGGGCGATGACGAACGACCCGACGACGCACGCGATCGTGATGCTGACGGCCCACCAGACGTAGACCGCGAAGCCCGTCGTGTAGGCGATGGCGGCGTAGCCGACGAACACGGCGGCCGAGTACCCCGACATGTGGTGCGAGATGCCGGCGAGCCACCAGGGCAGCTTGCCGCCCGCGGTGAAGAAGTCCGAGGCGGACTTGACGCGCTTCTTCGCCCACCAGCCGATGCCGATCATGACGAGGAAGTAGAGGCCGATGACGATCCAGTCGAGGAAGTGCATGTGGCTCCGATCGGACGGGGAGCCCCATTGGCTCCTTTGCGAGTGGCCCCACGATGACCTGCAAACGTTTGCAAATAAACCCTCTGTGCAAGATCGGTGTTGCAGGTTCGTTGCAGGCGTGCGTCATCGGCGCCCGCCAGGTACTCGTCACCGTGTCACCATGGCGCCGTGACAGACGACGACTTCCCGCCGCCGATCTTCCTGGCCCCCGGCGCCTCGCCCGAGGCTCAGGCCCTCCTCGACCGGTGGAACGAGCAATGGCCCGGGATGCAGCCATGGCGCTGGGCCCCGCGCCAGGAGCGACCGGACGACTGGATTCGCTTCCACACCCTCGCCAACGGCCGTCAGGAGTTCCGACACGCCCGTGACGCACGGACGGCACGACGACGCGTCGTCCGGGTGGTCGAAAGCGTCGAGCAGGTGACGGGCCTGCCGGTGGCCATCCTGATCGTCCCGGACGACTCCTGGCACGGAGGCGTCCGGAAGCGCGTGCGGTCGGTCATCCCCGACCTCGAGCCGTGGGCCTCGACGGCCCCTGACCTCGATGGATGCTCCGACTCCGAGGCAGCGGAGTTCTTGGCGGACTGGGAGCCGCCGACGCACACATTCCGCTCCGGCCCGGTGTCCGATGACGAGATCAGGTCTTTGGTCGAGCTCGTGCACCGGAGCGACATCGACTTCCTGCTCTTCCCCGACGACCTGAGTTGGGCGATCAGCATGTACGACGGCGGCGTCGACGTCGTCATGCGAAACCAAGACGAGGCGTATCGTCTGGTCACCTGGCTTTGGCCCTGGCTGCCGCACAGGGGCTGGCCCAGCACACCTCCCTGGACTAGGCACCCGACTCAGCGCGAGCTGCACCGCGGCGTCGGCATGCGCTACGTACGGCGGCGCCTCCGCTACCGCGACTGACGGCCCGCCGCTGCGCAGGCAACGCGCCTCCATTCTCTGAAATGATCACACCGTGACCGACGACGACTATCCGCCGCCACCACCCGTCTTTCTGTCACCCGGCGCGCCACCAGAGGCACAGTCCCTCCTCGATCGTTGGAACGAGCAGTGGCCCGGCAGACACCCCTGGCGCTCGAGTGCCCGCGACGCGCGACCCGATGCGGTCGTCCGATTCCATACCCTTCCGAACGGTGGGCAGGAATTGCGGCATAACCGTGACGCACGGACGGTGTCGAGAAAATTCCGGCGGATAGTTCGGGCCACCGAGCACGTGACCGGCTTGCCTGCAGCGGTGATCATCATGGCCGACGAGCGTTCCTTGGGCGATTGCCGCGACCTCATCCGTTCAACCGTGCCCGGCCTCCGCCCGTGGGTCACCGACCCCTATCCGTTCCCGAATGACGATGACGATGTAGTCATCGATGATGGTCCGGCGTCACCCTTGGAGTCACACTCCTTCAGATCGGGCCCGGTCGACGATGACATGCTCACGGCGTTGACCCGACTGGTTCACTACTTCGACGCCGACTTCATGATTCTTCCGGAGGATCTGAGCTGGGCTGCGAGCACGTACGACGGCGGTGTGGACGTCGTCCTGCGCACCGCGGCGGAGGCCGAAGCTCTCGCCGATCTCTTCACGGACTGGCTGCCACCCGAGGGCTGGGGAGGCTTCCACACCTGGTGCCGAGACGCGACACCCCGCGAGCGCCGCCTGCTAAGTTAGGTAGCCCTAACCTAGCTATCGAGAGGTCGGCCATGCCCGAAACCAAGCGCCCCGTCCGACCGCAGCACCTCTTCGTCGTCGAGCGGACGGAGCAGCTCACCCCGCACCTCGTCCGGGTCCACCTCGGCGGTGACGCCTTCGACGCGTTCGTCGCTGCCGGTGCCGCGCAGCTCGATCTGGCCGACCCCTACGTGAAGCTGCTCCTGCCCCGCCCGGGCAGCGGCCTGCGGCCACCTTTCGATCTCGACGACCTGCGCTCGCGGGTCGCGCCCGAGCAGCTCCCCGTGCGGCGCACGTACACCGTGCGTTCCGTCGATCACGGGGCGAAGACGATCGCGATCGACTTCGTCGTCCACGGTGACGAGGGCGTGGCGGGGCCGTGGGCCGCGGTGGCCCAGCCGGGTGACGTGCTCTCGATGTCGTCTCCGGGCGCCGGTTGGTCGCCCATGGACGACGCGTCGACGTGGCACGTCCTCGCGGGCGACGAGTCTGCCCTGCCGGCGATCGCGTCGGGCATCGAGGCGATGTCTGCCAGCACCCGCGGAGTGGTGATCGTCGAGGTCGAGAACGCCGACGACGAGCTCGACCTCGCGGCGCCCAGCGGGGTCGAGGTGCAGTGGCTGCACCGCCTCGGTCGGCCGCACGGGGCTCCGCTGATGGCCGCCCTCCGGGCTCTGGAGACGCCGCCATCGCCGCTCACGGTGTTCGCTCACGGCGAACGCGGAGCCATGAAGGAGGCGCGGGTCCTGTTCCAAGAGGAGTGGGGCGTCGAGCGCGCGCACCTCTCCCTCTCGGCGTACTGGGCCCTCGGTCGCGCCGAGGACCGCTTCCAGGCCGAGAAGGCCGAGCCCATCGGGGCGATCTTCCCCGCCTGACCCGCCGGCCCGCCGTCCCCTGGCCAACCCAGATCGGAGGCAGGTGGAGCACCTCCTCGTCATCGGTTCGCCTACCCCGGCGCTCGATCGGCTGCGCGGTTAGTACGTTGTCACCTACCTGCCCGCCCGACTCGATCATCTTTAGGTGGCGTTCGAGTCCATCGCCCGGCCTTTGACCCTACGCACGAGCCTCCTTGCCGAGTGGACCCCCGTCGCCATGGCCGCGGCGGTCGGGAACGCAACTCTTCTCGCAGGCCTCATCCTCATCGAGCCCGACGCCTTCGCGCGCCCGGCTCCTGGCGTCGATCTAGCACGCTGGTCCAGGCCGGTGCGAAGAGGCACACGCTGGCGTCGTACGGCGAGGTACCCGAGGCGATCGCCGCATGGCGTCGCAGCACGAGCATCCTGAACAATCTCACCGAAGGTCCTCCCTATCAAGACGGGTTCGTCGTCGACCGCGCGAACGGTGGGCCGGCGACGCCTTCTGGTGCATCACGATCTAAGTGACGATGAAGTTGTCGTGGATGAGCGCGACGTCGTCGTTCACCCCGACGACTTCACGGCCGTCCTCGAGACCACGCGTTCCCTCTTCGCGACCGGTTGGTCGACCGACGCGGCGAGCGATGCCCTGCTGCCGTGGCGCCGAACGAGTAGGCGGCCTCACGTAGACCCCTGGCGTGAGTTTTAGCCGCTGTCGCAAGCGCCCCGCGAGACACCGCGATCGCTTGACACAAGCGAGGCACGTACAAAAAGAGGCACGGGTCGTCTCACGCAAGACAACCCTGTTCCCGCCCTCATTCGTTCATACTCACGCCCTGCAGCACGACGGGTTCTCGACAACCTATTCGTCTCTATTCCACCGCCGCCATCCCTTGCTAAGGAATACAAAAAGTGGCCCAAGGGCTAGAAGCGACGTTGCCCTCGTCACCCAAGGCGAAATCGCGTCCCATCCCAGGTCGACGGTAATGAGCCCAGACACCGTGAACGTAAAGACGAGAAACAAGGCGACGATCGCAATGAGCATTGTGACCAACACCACTGCCGCCCTAGTACCGGAATGCGAAGTGGGTCGTTTCTTGCCATCGACGAGGGGAGAAACCTTCCGCCGCCTAGTCGACTCTCCCACTACCGCTCGCGAACTTTGCTCCACGTGTGACTTCAGCCAGGTCCAGACGTCCTCGCTCGAAGGCTGGAGCTGGCGCTCGAACTCCGCTGAACGAACGGCAAGGTCGTCGATCTGCCGAATCCAGGCCTCGTGAGCAACCCTCCGACTCGAGCCTGATGGCGACTGCCGAAACCGGCGTAGAAGCGTGAACTCCATATCCGCTATATCCCCGAGAATCATCGCCCGCTCGAGGCGAAATCTAGCTGCGGCTTTTTTGTGACGAGAGAGCACCGCTGAAGCTTCCTGAAGCCAGGCGATCTCGAAAGGAACACGGCGGTGCCATCGATAGCGCGTGACCGCAATGGTGACAACGAGGGGAATCCACGAAGCAAAGAAAAGTGCACCGGTGAACGATGCTGCAGCCCACGATGACCACTCAATGGCAAGTACGAAAAACATCACGCACACAGCGAGGCCGCCGATCAGCAAAGCGAACGCCAGAACGCGCGCGGGCAGGAACATGGCGCTGTTTACGTGGCGGTGCTGCCGCCGCGAGATTTCGAACTTCTTCTTGAGCGTCCGCCAAGATCGACCCAACATGTTAACACGGCTAACGTCGGGAGCCAGGAAGTGAGCTAGCCACCGGGGTACCCAGAGGGCAAACTTCTCAGCCCCCAGCAGCGCGAATGCGCGCGGCGCTGATGGCATAACACTTAAAGGCCCTATGAGACAGTTGAACCAGATGACTATGGTTAGCCCGACCGCCCACCACAGCACTTCCTGACTAACGGGCGACGGAAGATTCACCTCTTGGGACAACCACTCCATGCTGACTTGATACGGCATCACCAAGGAAATTATCGGTAACTGACTCGCGCTCGTTAGGGCCGAATGCATGCACGGGAGGACCGTCTCAGTCACGTCGAACTCCGTCGCGGCCGATATCGTGCGCCTCCGGGACGACTCGCGCGCGCTCGTGGACGACGTCGCAGCCGAGGTGATCGACTCTCTTCACGTGTTCGCTGACGAGGCCGAGGTCACGTTCTCCCTGGCGCGAGAGCCGGAGGCTCTGGTCGCGCTCCCGGCCGCCACGTTGTGTCGGTGCGTGCTCGCGCTGGTCGACAACGCCCTCGTGCACTCTCCTGCAGGGGGCGAGATACATCTGGAGGTGTCGGTCACCCGGGCAGGCAAGAAGCGTTCCGCGTCGCTCGCGGTCACCGACCAGGGCGCCGGCATCCAGGGCATCGACCCCGCGCGCATCTTCGACCGCTTCGCCCACGCCGCCCCTCGACCGGACGGCCCGGCCGCGCGGCAAGGCTTCGGAATCGGCCTCGCGCTCGTCAAGGACGTCGCCACCCGACGCGGAGGCGATGTCACCGTCGAGGCCTCCTCCCGCGCCGGCACCACCCTCGTCCTCACGCTCCCCCTCCGCCTGGGCGAGAACACCGCCCGCTGAGATCCGCCGCGAACATCTGCCCGCCGGCGCCCTACCGCGCTCTCAGCGCTGGAGCTCTTCGAGGTCGGCGAGCAGCGCGGGGTGCGTCGGCTTCCACCCGAGCGCCTGCCGGGTGTGTGCGCTCGATGCGGGCTGATCCATCGCGAAGATCGGGCCGAACGGGCCGAAGGTGTCGTCCGGGACGCTCTGCACCGGCAGCCCCAGACGGCGTCCGACGACGCTCGCGATGTCGACGACGCGGTCGCCCTCGTCGGCGACGGCGTGCCAGGCCGTGCCGGCGGGTGCGGATTCGAGGGCGAGTCGGAACAGCACGGCGGCGTCCCGTGCGTGCACCGCCGGCCAACGCTGTTCGCCGTCGCCCGGGTAGCCGGCGATGCCGGTGCGGCGGGCGGCGTCGGTGAGCAGGCCGGCGAAGCCGCCCTGACCGTGCTCGTGGACAGTGCGGGGCATGCGGACGGCCGAGGCGCGGACGCCCTGGTCGGCCAGGGCGAGCAGCTGGGTGACGGCGATCGCACGGCTGGCGACCGGCCCCTCGGCGGGCAGCGGGTCGGCCTCAGTCGAGGCTCGGCCTGGAACCCAGGGAGTGCCGGACACCGTGACGATCGGCTTGTCGGTGCCGATCAGGGCGGCGCCGAGGGTCGCCATGGCGTCGCGCTCTTCCGCGAGGCCCTCTTCGAGTGCCGCGGTGCTGCCATAGTCGCGGCTGAACGCGAGGCTGATGACGCCGTCGCTGCGGGTGGCGCCGTCGCGGAGTGTGTCGAGGTCGGTGAGCGAGCCGCGGAGCACGTCGGCGCCGGCGGCTTCGAGGGTGGCGGCGGAGGCGTCCGAGCGGGCGAGGGCGAGGACGGTGTGGTCGTGGGCGAGCAGTTCGGCGACGACGGCGGTGCCGATCGTGCCGGTACCGCCGGTGACGAAGACGAGCATAAGTTCCTCCGGTTTGAGTGATGGGACTGTTGTGCCATCACTGTACGTCACTCATGGGACTCTTGTCCCGTCGAGTATGCTCGGACCATGGCGCGATGGGAACCGGGGGCACGCGAGCGGCTCGTCGTCGCGGCGGTCGACCTCTTCATCGAGCAGGGTTATGACGCGACGACCGTCACCGAGATCGCGGAGCGCGCAGGTGTGACCAAGAGCACGTTCTTCCGGCACTTCCCCGACAAGCGCGAGCTGCTCGTCGCCGGGCAAGAGACGCTGAGTCGTCTGCTGGCGGAGGGCATCGCCGAGGCGCCGACCGATGCCAGCCCCCTGGAGGCGGTGGCTGCGGGCCTCGAGAGAGCGTCGGGTGAGATGGGCCCTCAGAACCGCGAGCTCGGTCCGCGTCTCAAGGCCGCGGTGGCGGCGAGTACCGAGCTGCAGGAGCGGGATGCGCTTAAGAGTGTCGGGATGGCGGCGGCGATGACCGATGCCCTCGTGGCGCGGGGAGTGCCAGAGACCTCGGCGCACCTGGCGAGCGAGATGGGTGTCCTGGCGTTCAAGCAGGGCTATGCCCGCTGGTCGGAGACCCCCCAAGACGACGACGGCCTCGCGCCCCACGCGCTCGACGCCCTCCGCGACCTCCGCGCCGCGATGACCGCCCTCGGCTGACGGCCGCCGCTCGTCAGCCCCGCAGGGCCGCGAAGTCGAGCACGCAGGTCGGGAGGCAAGTCAGCCGTCAAAGCGTCGGCCTGAGCGATACTCTTCCTCAGCGCCACGGACGCGCCTACGGGTAGCAGTTTTACGCCATCGGGGCGAACTCTTCGCAGGCGGACACCGAGGCAGGGCTGTCGTACACGGCCGTGATTTCACCAGTCACTAGGCTGAGCCTAAGGACGGGCGACAACACGTAGGAGCGCGCCGCGGTTGATCCGAGTACCCATGACACGACGAACGCGCCATTCATCCCGCCTGGGCGTTCGCACGTCGTCTGGACGCTGATGCCCGGAGCCGGTCTGTGGGCCAGCAGCCAATGCGGTGGTCGTCGGACCTCCAAGACGCTTAGCCGCTTTGTTCCACCACCTTCGGGGCCCGATCGGCGGCGTACCGGTTGAGTGCTCCGCCATTGCCGTACGGCATCGGCCGGCGAACCAGGACGGGATAGGGCCGCTCGGCGCCGTCGAGGTGCTCGGCTGACAACCTCCCCAGATCGCTCCTTCGCGAGGAGGAACGCTTAGGTGCCTAGGTCGGCGTGATAGTGGCTGAGCAGGAGGCGTGTGAGCTGTTCACCCCGTACGGAGACTGCGCTGAGGTCGTCCGCGCTCATTGCCGCGAAATTGGTCGGGTACTTCTCGACGCGCTCACGTGGAACTAAATCTTGGATCGGAACCGGGAGCTTGCTGTCCCGCATCCCGAGGTACGCGTGCACGAATCCATTGATCTGGCCGGCCGCGGCTGCGTCGTGAATGCGGCCGCGACTTGCATCCTGGGTCTTGCCGTACGTGATGTCGAAACTCTGCGATAGCCGCCCGGGGAGGAACCGCGCGGCGCGACGGTGGGCGTGTCCTCGGCCGGCATCAGCCGCGATCAGGAAATCGAGGTCGTAAGTGTGGCTTGTGTGGGCGGTGGATCGATTGGGCAGCAATGGACTCAGCCCAAGGTTGTCGTACACGCCGCCGTCGGTCATGACCACCGTCTCATGCGTTCGATGACCATCGCGGTTCTCGAATTCATACTCCCTGGTCATCGCGGGTAGAAGTATCGGGAACGCAGCAGAAGCCGCCACCGCCTCTGCGACGGTGACCGAATCCAGGATCTTTCCGTACGCGGAGCAGGAACTCACCCGGCTGCCGAACCTCACGGCGTTGCCGGTATTCATGTCTGTCGCGGACAGAATCACGCTGCGACCCGGGTGCGTAACGTCGGCCACGTCGCGGCTGCCGAACGTTCGTGAGGAAAGTGCAGCGATAAGGGCATCGGTACGCGAGTACCCGCGGCGCTGACCCGGCACTGTGGCGCGAAGTGCGCTGCTAGCGCTCTTCACGATCGCAGTAGGTGCGAATGCGCGTCGGGCGAGCTCGGCCTGCAGCCCGCTGCGAAGGAGTTGGACCACCGAGTCGTCGAATTCAGCGAACTCGGCCGGTCCGTACGCCCACATGGCCGTAAGCAGGCTTCCACCGCTAATTCCGGATACGACAGACACATGCTGGAGGAGGTCCCTATCCTGCAGGGCCCGGAGACATCCAAGCCCAAAGGCTGTAGCGCGAAAGCCGCCTCCCGAAAGGGCCAAGCCAATACGCGGAGTGGTCATCCGTCCACCTCGATCGCGCCCGCCGTCGGGTAGGTGAATCCTCCCGGGAACCAGCGGGTGCTGCCGATCGTCATGTAAAAGGGTGAGCTTGCAGGCGTTCGGATGCGTCCTGCATCCCGTCGGACAACGCGCGCATACATGTGGGGTGGGGTCCCATCACGCAACCAGGTTGACCAAGCCTGTGGCGGTCCGCCGAGGATCAGCATCAGCGCCCGCCGCCCGGCCCCCTGGGGCGCGACGATTTGCGACATTCCTGCATCGTCAATGTCGCTCGGTCTGGCAGGACCGTGCGGGTGCGTGTGCCACATGCCCACGAAGCCAACCCGGTCACCGGTGTTGCGCAAGCTTGCATCCACGATCTGCTGAGTGCCCTCGACGCCGTGATCGAAATAGATCGAGGAGAGGTGGCTGTCCGGGGAGGGGCCTGTAGCGGCATCCACGTGGACAGTTCCTGTCGCATCGTCGATCATGCCCAGGAGCATCCCGCCCGTCTCGACATTTGCCCCCCGGATGCGCGCACCCCGGCGTGCTTCGCTACGGATCTCAGCCAGTGCACGCGAACTCACCTGGACCTCATACTCACCGGAATGATCGGCCATCGTCACGTCGTTCGGCCACGTCAATGGCCGCGGCACGTGGCCGGCGACGGGTGGGGTGAGGTGAATCGCCACCGCCGTCATCGGTGCTGCATCACGATCAGTCAGCACACGAAGAGCCGACCACAGCAGTTGGGATGCGAGAGCCACTGTTTGGGTGGAGGACCCCGTGAACGTGGGTGCGGAACAACCTGGCTCGGGGAAAAACATGTCCGTCCGCGGGGTGGCTGGGAAGAAATCTTCGGCGATCTCAGCCCATCCGAGGGGCGGGTTGCTAGCGATGTCGATCGCAGTTCGGCGCAGGACATCGTGTGTTGCCCCGGTTGCTCCCATCAAGGACACAGTGACAACGCCGCGCTCCGCAGTGTGTCCAAAAACGGCGCCGACAGTGGCCGGCCACTGGTCTCTAAGCGAAGAGCGGGCATGCTCGAGGGCGGTCCGCACGCCCACGTCCGCCGTCGCATCGATGACGAGGTCGTATCCCAGGACGGTTTCGGGTTCGCTCAGGATTCCCGTGACGATGTGGGACCGGGACGCCGTCACCATCAAGTCCTCGCGGACACGGGACAAGCGAGCTGCCAGACGCTCCGCCTTGTTATAACCGATGTCATCATCGTCGTAAGGCTGGCGCACGAGTATCCCCGGCCCGACATTCCCTTTGTCGATCACGTGAAGAGCCCCAACGCCCGCGCGAACGCATTGCTCTGCGATCGGTGCGCCGAGCGCCCCGGCGCCGAGTAGCAGCACACGTTTTCCAGCCAGCCATGTCGACGCTGATCCCGTGTCACGGCGTCGTGTCACCTCGGCGCGCGCCTCATGGACGATCATCCATTGAACCTTCGCGAAACCCAACCAGGCCTCGGCCAGCTCGCGAACGTCCGTGGCGAGCTGCTCGTTGTCCGGTCGGATCTTCTGCAAGAGATCGGTGATCTTGGAGCCGAGGTCATCGAGGTGCCAGCACGTCACGTGCGCAAGCGGTTTCCCCGGGTCGAGGCGCCGCGCAGGTGTAGCCAGAAGCATCATCGCTGGCACTGCACTGTCACCGCTTACTGTGTGCCCGAGCACCTTATTGATCGTCGATGCACGAACGAGAGCTGTGAGAAGCGTGTCCCGCGGAACCCCGTACCCATCCAACGCGTCGGCGAGGGCAGCGGCAGTTGCCGGGTACTCCATATCGAGTGTGTCGCTGATTATTATCGAGGGCGCCACGAAGAGCGCGCGACCCTGATCGTCACGGCTCGCGACACCGTCCTCGAGAACGCGGTCGTAGACCTGGAGCGGGGTGAGCCACTCGAGCACATCAACGCGAGACCCGCGTTGCACACACCATGCGTAGACCAGCCTGACCCGGTCACCGCCGAGATCGCGCCACGGCACGAGATCTGCCAGATCCGGGCGCAGCACAATCCACCCGTTCTTATAGGAGCCGTACGCGATAGGTGGGTGCAGCGGCTGACCCGCTGGATCGAGCTCTCCCGCAGCTGCGCGCTGCACCCACAACATCAGGCGGGCAATCAAACCCCGCATCCCATCCGCAGGATTCCACTCAACGGACGGCGCCGCATAGAGACACAACACCGAACCCCACTGCACGTGCGGTGTGCCCGCCCATCGCCGGTGCCGAACCATCACGGACGGGTACGCGTGCGGGTATGACGGCTCGACCAGGATCTCGAATCGTTCCCTGCGCCGCACTGAGATACCTGAGCCAGCGGTAACGACACCGGCCGTGTCCAAGGAGATGCTGTAGGTGGAGATCTTCTCGTCGGCCGTCGATCCGAGAAGCTGGATAGCCCCGCCACTCATGTCGGCGAGATCCGCGAGCTGGCGGGCGGCGAGTTCGCTCAACGACCGAACCCGATGGGGTTCTCCGGTGCGCTCTGTCCACCACGATCAGCGGCGATCGCGTCCTGCACCCGATCCACGCCAGAGAACTCAGAGGCAATCGCTGTCGCAGGAAGTGCGTGCGCCAAGCTCACCGCGGCAGCAGTGACGGCGGCAAACCGGCGGCCCACGGAGGACATCGACAACTCCAGCGCCGCTTCCTGCGCCGACTTCTCAAGCAGCTCGCCGCGGATCACGCGCGCGCCGTACGCGTCGACGCCGAACACCACCGGGCTGGGTGCTAGTTCGTCAATCCATGACATGGTGCAAATCAGCTCATCAGCTATCTCGGCGTACCGATCCGCCGCCATAAGGTGCGGAGGGTTGTGGCCGTCCACGTCCACGTCAGGAAACACCGCGCTACTGGCCACGATCGAGGCACCCAGCCGGGCGTTGCGCTCGAAAGCGTCAAGGATGTCCTGCTGCAAGACCTCCGCGCCGTCCACATCCTTCTTGTACATCACCCGCTTCGAGCAGTGATGCGGCGCAAGCAACAGATCCCACTCGAGATACTGCTCGCGATCCTTCGCCGCGCTGTACTTGAAGATCTTCATGATCGTGTCGTGCGCCAAATCTCCGAAGAGCAGAACCTTGCCGTCAACACCAGACTCGTCGGTGAGGGTCACCTGCATCGACAACGATGTCTCGTTCCGGGCGGCCGCAGCATCCTCCTTGAAGGGTGCATGGATGAACGCCTCGAAAACACCCGCCCGATCATGACCGTCCAGCACTGTCAGCGACGTCCCCGGATACGCCAAGTACTCCTTCGGGAGATCGTCGTACGCATGGGAGCTGTGATCGGTGTCGTATCCAACTACTCGAATCCGATCGCCACTCCCTGGAGCCCCACCGTCCCTCACCGCTGCACGTGTGACCTCGATACGACGCTCCGACTCTTCACGAAACGCGATCGCGTCCGCGCACAACTCCGGTGCATCCGGATCGTTGTATTCACGCCACAGGCGCGGCGTCGACCACAGCTCACCAATACGGACCTTCGCCAGCAGATCCGCAAAACCCAGGCAATGGTCCTTGTCGGCATGCGTCAACACGAAGGTGGCAAGATACGGCTCCCCATCAACGATCGGGAGAGCATCAACGAGGCGATCAACAACCGCGACTTCTGGGTTCTCATCGCTGTCAGCCTTTGCAAGGTCATGAAGATCGACCTGCATCACCACGCCATCATCAACGACGACTGTCGTACTATCTCCGGTGCCAACCGGCCAGAACACCGCGCCTCTCGCGGGAAGCCCCTCTGAATACATCACGCACCTTCCTGTCGACCAAAACCGGTGCGCGCCAATCCGCCGCACTTCGGGTGTGCACTGCTCAAGCTAGCTACGACCACCGACACCAACAATGGGAGACGCGAGTGGATCATTGAGCCACCCAGCGCCAATCCGCCTCCCAGCGTCACCCCACATCCGACGTCACCACGGCAAGCACCGCCGAACAGCACAAGCAGCGAATCCCGGGAACCTGGCACGAATGCCAACTGCATGCCATCTCGTCGTGGAAAGTGCCATTTTCATGCGGAACCTACACATTGGGCAGCCATGAATGTCCAATTGGACACTTCGGGACATTCCATCCTGGAATTGGACATGATCAGCCGGAATTTACAAGAAAGTCGAACCTAAATAGGCATATCCACAAACCGCGAGAACATCCCGTGGAACGCCACCGTGATCGTGTCCGTCGGCCCGTTGCGGTGCTTCGCAACGATGAAGTCGGCCTCGCCCTGGCGCGGGTTGTCCTTCTCGTAGGCGGACTCGCGGTGCAGCAGGATGACCATGTCGGCGTCCTGCTCCAGCGAACCCGACTCACGCAGGTCGCTGATCGCGGGCTTCTTGTCGGCTCGCTGCTCGGGGCCACGGTTCAGCTGTGAGAGCGCGATCACGGGGACCTGCAGCTCCTTCGCCATCAGCTTCAGTGCACGCGAGAACTCCGAGACCTCCTGCTGGCGACTCTCGACCCGCTTACCCGACGTCATCAGCTGCAGATAGTCGATCACGACGAGCTTGAGCCCGTACTGCTGCTTCAGGCGCCGGCACTTCGCCCGGATCTCGACCAGCGTCATGTTGGGGGAGTCGTCGATGAACAGGGGCGCATCGTTGATCCGCCCGCGCACCTGCGCGATGTTCGTCCAGTCCCGCGCGTCGACGGTGCCCTTACGCATGTTCTGCAGCGGCACACTCGACTCGGCCGACATGAGACGCATCGCGATCTCGCTTCGACCCATCTCGAGCGAGAAGAAGACCGACGCCATGTTGTGCTTGATCGACGCCGCCCGCGCCAGGTCGAGCGCCAGCGTCGACTTACCGAGCGCCGGTCGCGCCGCCACGATGATCAGCTGCCCGGGGTGGAACCCGTTCGTCAGCGCATCGAGCTGCGCGAAGCCCGTCGGCACGCCGGTCATCTGCCCGTCACGACCCTTGGCCGCCTCGATCTCGTCGATCGCGACCGTCACGGCCTCGTTCAACGGCACATAGTCTTCGGTCTGCACACCACCGGCGACGTTGTAGACCTCGGCTTGGGCGTTGTTGACCAGGTCGATGACCTCGCCCTCGCTGGCGTAGCCCATCTGAACGATGCGCGTACCGGCCTCGACCAGACGCCGCAGCACCGCCTTCTCGGCGACGATCGAGGCGTAGAAGCCGGCATTGGCCGCGGTGGGCACCAAGCCGGTCAGCGTGTGGAGGTACTCCGCGCCTCCGGCCTTCGACAGGTCACCCGACTTCATCAGCTCGTCGCTGACGGCGATGACGTCGGTGGGCTCGCCGTGCGAGTAGAGCCCCATGATCGCGTCGAAGATGACCTCGTGCTTGGGGATGTAGAAGTCCATGCCGCGCACGGTCTCGATGACGTCGGCCACCGCGTCCTTGCTCAGCAGCATGCCGCCGATCGTGCTCTGCTCCGCGAGCAGATCGTGAGGAGGCACGCGATCCATCGAAGGACGGTCACCGCCACGGCCGCGATCACTGGGTGCTTCGTTCGCGATACCGAGATGGGCGATCGACACAAATGCCTCCTAGAAAGCGATACCTGAGCAGCACGATGGACGCTCGGTTCCGTTGTACAGCGAGCCCCCGACATCCCCTGTCCGAACCGCCGTGCCCGTACCCCTGAGCAGCGCTGGTACACCTTATGGACACCTAGTTCTCCACAGCAAATGCACCTGTGGATAACTTTGTGGACAAGCCGTGGGAAACGCCGGACAACCCTGGGGAGAACTGTGGATCAACCTGTGGAAACAATTAAACTTTCGAGCAGGAAAGTGCCCTTGACCAGGACTTTCGAGTTCCACACCCTGTGTGTAGAAACATGGCTAAACCGAGGGTTGAGACTCCCGATTTGACACGTGACTGTGCACAGATGACTTGACACGCGCCTCCTCGGGCCATACGACTCACACCGTGCACACAGGCATGAGTTCAGGCATTCGTAACCCGAAGAAGGGGTATCCCCGACCATCGATGTGACGCTATCGGCGCATGTTTCGCGCCGACACCCACCCAACGAGTCACTTCGATGAGAAAGCAGAAGAGACCGACCAGACGACAAAGGCGGCGAGCCCCGAAGGGCCCGCCGCCTGAGCGGTACAGCAGGTGCTACTTGGCCGAGACCACCGTGAGGGTGATCGTGGCGATGACGTCCTCGCGCAGGCGCAGGGTCGCTTCGTGCTCGCCGGTGACCTTGATGGCCGAGGGGATCTCGACCTTGCGCTTGTCGATCGTGGCGACGCCCTGGGCGTTCACCGCGTCGGCCACGTCGCCGGGGCGGACGGAGCCGAACAGACGGCCGTCCTGACCGGTCTTGACGGTGAGGCGGATCTTCTGGGCCTCGAGGCGCTGCTTGAGGTCGTGCGCCTCTTCGATGGTCGCGAGCTCGCGAGCGGCACGGGCGGCACGGATCTGCTCGACCTGCTTCTCGCCACCGCGGCTCCACGACACGGCGAAGCCCTGGGGAACCAGGTAGTTGCGCGCGTAGCCGTTCTTGACGTCGACGACGTCGCCGGCGCTACCGAGGCCGGAGACCTCGTGGGTGAGGATGACTTTCGACATGGTGATCCTTCCGATCAGCGGCCGGAGCCGGCGTAGGGGAGGAGCGCCATTTCACGGGCGTTCTTCACGGCACGAGCGATGAGACGCTGCTCCTGGACGGAGACACCGGTGATGCGACGGGCGCGGATCTTTCCACGCTCCGAGATGAACTTGCGAAGGGTCGCGACGTCTTTGTAGTCGATGACACCGACGCGGATCGACTTCGCGGGAGCGGCGTTCTTGCCACCCTTGCCGCGAAGGGGCTTGCGGCGGTCGCCGCTGCTCTTTCCAGCCATTGTTTGTCTGCTTTCAGTGAGAGAAGAAGAAGTGAGTGACGAGGCCTAGAAAGGCGTCTCGTCGTTGTAGGTGCCGTTGCCACCGGGGGTGTTCCACACGTCGCCCGAGCTGGTGTTGCCACCCTGCTGAGCGCCGGCGGGCTGACCCCACGGCTCTTCGGCCTGCTGACCGCCGCCGACCTGACCCTGCTGGCCGCCGCGGTTGCCTCCGAAGGAGCCACCGCCGCCACCACCATCGCGGGACGAGGAGGCGCGGGTCACCTGAGCGGTCGCGTAGCGCAACGAGGGCCCGATCTCATCGATCTCGAGCTCCATGCTGGTGCGCTTCTCGCCCTCTTTGGTCTCGTACGAGCGCTGCTTGAGCCGCCCCTGAGCGATGACGCGGCTGCCCTTGGTCAGGCTCGACGCGACGTGCTCGGCGAACTCGCGCCACACGCTGGCACGGAGGAAGAGCGCTTCGCCGTCCTTCCACTCGTTCGACGCGCGGTCGAACGTGCGGGGGGTCGACGCGATGGTGAAGTTCGCGACCGCGAGCCCGTTCTGCGTGTAGCGCAGCTCGGGGTCACTGGTGAGGTTACCCACCACTGTGATGACGGTCTCGCCTGCCATCGGTTACTCGGCAGCCTTCGGAGCCGGAGCGGCCTTCGGGGCGGGAGCGGCCTTCGCAGCGGCGGGCGCAGCAGCAGCCGGAGCAGCAGCAGCGGCCGGAGCGGCAGCGGGAGCAGCCGGCGCGTTGGCAGCCTTGCGGGCGGCCTTCTCGTCAGCGACCTTCTTGGCGGCGGCGACCATGGCGATGGCCTCTTCGGCGCGCAGCACCTTGGTGCGGAGCACGGCCTCGGAGAGACCGAGCTGGCGGTCGAGCTCGACCGTGGACTCGGGCTTCGCGGTCAGGTTGACGACCGCGTAGATGCCCTCGGTCTTCTTCTTGATCTCGTAGGCGAGACGGCGGCGACCCCAGATGTCGACGTTGTCGACGGTGCCGCCATCGTTGCGGATGACGTTGAGGAACTTGTCCAAGCTCGGGGCGACGGTGCGCTCATCGATCTCGGGGTCCAGGATGACCATCAGTTCGTACTGGTGCATGACTAACCCACCTCCTTCGGACTTAACGGTCACAGACGGTCTGTGACAGGAGGGTATTCATGGATGCGATGCCCGACCCCTCGCAGAGATGCCAGAGATAGAGCAGACGCAACCTTCCCAGCGTAGCCGACGGGCGGCGCGACATCAATGCCGGTCGGAGAGTGCCGCCGTCGCCTGTTCGTCGGCCCGGTCGAGTGCCTCGGCGACGGGTAGCTGACCCGCGAACATCTGGTTGAACGTGTCGGCGAACGCCGGCCGCGCCAGACCGTAGACGGCGGTGGGCGCGTCGATGGTCGGGGAGTCGTCGATCACGTCGAAGAACGGCGACACGTCGACGCCCTTCTTCTCCCAGTGGTCGTAGTAGGCCTGCTGCGCCGCGGTGATGGCCGGCACGGCGGCACCGTCGGCACCGATGTAGCGGGCACCGTCGGCCGATCCGAGCCAGGCGAGCACCTTCGCCGTGGCCTCGACGTGCTTCGTGTGGGCGTTGCCGCTCGCCACGATGCCGTTCGACACACTGACGCGACCCTCGGGCCCGGCGGGCATCCGCACGACGCCCCAGTCGAACGACGCGTCCTGCGCGATCGTCGGCAGGCTGTACAGCCCCGACTGGAACAGCGCCATCTTCCCGGCCACGAACTGGTTGCGACTGAAGTCGCCGTCCGCGTTCGTCGCCGACGCCGGGGGAGCGACGTGCTCCTTGTTCACCAGGTCGACCACGTATTGGTACGCGGCCCGCGCCTCCTCGGTGTCGAAGGCGAAGCCGGTGCCGTCGGCGTTCTCGAACGCCGCGCCGTTCGAGCCGAGGTAGTTCAGCATGATCGCCTGCAGGTCCTGCCCCGCGTTGTAGCCGTACTGCACCGGCGTGCCGTCGAAGGCAGCCGAGGAGGCGCGGTTCCCGTTCGCGTCGACCGTCAGCTCTTTGAGGACGGGCAGCAACGTGTCGCCGTCTCCGCCGCCGGGCGCCCAGGTGAGGTCGTCGAGTGTCGCGGGGTCGATGCCGGCCGCCTGCACGAGGGCCTTGTTGTAGTAGAGCGCGATGCCGCCGTCGCTGAGCTGCGGCACCCCCCACAGCTTGCCGTCGGTCGTGAACTGGTCCACGACCGAGGGGGACCAGTCGGCCCGGCGCGTGTCGCCGAGCACCTGACCGATGTCGAGCAGGTCGCCGTTCTGCACGTGCGAACCCATGCCCGAGGCGTTCAGCCAGAAGATGTCGTCGCCCGTGCCCGAGTCCAGGCTCTCGTCGAGCGTGTCGAAGTAGCTGGCGAACGGGACGACGTCGACCTTCACGTCGATCTCGGGGTTGGTGCGCTCGAACGCGTCGAAGGCCTTCTCGTAGCCCTTCGCGACCGAGGCGTCCCACACCCGCACGGTGACCTCGACGCGGTTGCGTTCGACGCTCATCCGGGCGAGGTCGTCACCCGAGAGCACGAGCGCGGTCGCGGCACCGCCCACGACGAGGGCGGCGATCGCGACGACGCCGGCGAAACGCAACCGGCTCACCGGGCGGCCCACCAGTCGAGCAGACGACGGGTCGCCTCCTCCTCGCCGAGGGGGCCCTCGTCGGTGCGCAGCTCGAGCAGGAACCGATACGCCTCGCCCACCTCGCGGCTCGGCTTGATGCCGAGGATGCTCTGGATCTGATCGCCGTCGAGGTCGGGCCGCAGGGAGTCGATCTCCTCGCGCTCGCGCAGCTCGGCGATGCGGTTCTCGAGGTCGTCGTAGGCGAAGCCGAGCCGGTCGGCCTTGCGCTTGTTGCGCGTCGTCACGTCGGCGCGAGTCAGCATGTGCAACCGCTCGAGCTGGTTACCCGCGTCGCGGACGTATCGGCGCACGGCCGAGTCGCTCCACGCGCCGTCGGTGTAGCCGAAGAACCGGAGGTGCAGCTCGATCAGGCGGTAGACCGCACCGATGGTGTCGTTGTCGAAGCGGAGGGCCTTGAGTCGCTTCTTCGCCAGCTTGGCGCCGACGACGTCGTGGTGATGGAAGGTAACCACACCGCCTGGTTCCAACCGCCGGGTCGCGGGTTTGCCGCAGTCGTGCAGCAGCGCCGCGATGCGCAGCGTCAGGTCGGGCTCGGCGCCGGGGTGGCGCTCCTTCTCGTAGTCGATCGCCTGATCGAGCACGGTGAGGCTGTGCTCGTAGACGTCCTTGTGGTGGTGGTGCTCGTCGGCCTCGAGCCGCATGGCCGGCAGCTCGGGCAGCACGATGTCGGCGAGCCCGGTGTCGACCAGCAGGCGGATGCCCTCGCGGGGTGTATCCGTCTTGAGCAGTTTCGACAGCTCGTCGGCGATGCGTTCGACCGAGACGATCTCGAGGGTCGCGGCACGCGCGGTCATCGCCTCGCGCACCTCCTCCGACACGGCGAAGCCGATCTGGGCCGTGAAGCGGGCCGCGCGCATCATGCGCAGCGGATCGTCTCGGAACGAGTCGACCGCCGCGCCCGGTGTCGCGAGTCGACGCGCGAGCAGGTCCTCGACGCCGCCCGACGGGTCGACGAGGACGCGCTCGGGCAGTCGCAGCGCCATCGCGTTGACGGTGAAGTCCCGGCGCACGAGATCGCCCTCGAGGCTGTCGCCGAACTCGACGACGGGCCTGCGGGTCTCACCGTCGTAGACGTCGCTGCGGTACGTCGTGATCTCGACCGTCTCGCCCTCGATGCGGGCCGCGATGGTGCCGAACTGGCGGCCGACGTCCCAGGTCGCTTCGGCGAGCGGCTTGACGATGGCGAGGATCTGGTCGGGGTCGGCGTCCGTCGTGAAGTCGAGGTCGTTGACGCGTCGACCGAGGAAGGCATCGCGGACGGGCCCGCCGACGAGGGCGAACTCGTGACCCGCCGCGGCGAACGCCTGCGCGAGGGTCTCGATGCGAGGGGTCGAGGCCAGACGATCCAGTCGCTGAAGTGCCGAGGGGACGTCATCCATGACGCACCAGCTTGCCATGCTCTCGGGCGCTTCGCCGCGTGCTCCGAGTCACCGTTCCCTAGACTCGGCATGCTCGTGAGCGCTCCGATCGCTCCGACCACCCTGCCTATGAGAATCCTTTCCGCCTTCGCTGCCGCCGCCCTCGCCACCGCAGCCCTGACCCTGGGGCTGAGTGCCGCGGCCGTCGTCGGTCTGCCCGCACCCCAGGCCGCCGCGGCGACCGCGGCCGACGATGCGGCGGTGACACTGCAGATCGCACCCGAGGCAGCGGGTGTCCTGCGCCCCGGCGACGATCTGACCGTCAGCGTCAGCGTGAAGAACACGACCGACGACGAGGTCGAGGCCGGCAAGGTCCGCATCTATCTCGATCGCCGGGCGTTCGCGACCCGCGATGCCATCGCCTCCTGGTTGAATCCCGACTCCGTCAACTCGAACGACTTCCTCGGCACGCTGCTCACCGACGTCGACATGCCCGCCGTGGCGCCCGGAGCGACCCAGACGGTGGCATCCGTGACCGTGCCGTCGTCGCGCGTCGCCCTCGGGGGCGGCTGGGGCGCGCGGGCCCTCGGCGCCCGCCTCGTCGTCGACGGATCCCAGGTGGCGCAGGCCCGCAACAGCGTCGTCTGGTACCCGGGCGACAGCTTCCAGCCGACGCGGGTCTCGATGGCCGTGCCGATCACCGTGCCCGAGACGGAGACCGGCGTCCTCGACGCGACGGCGCTGAGCTCATACACGTCGACGGGCGGCATCCTGCGACGCGAGCTGGACACCGTGGCCGGCAAGCCGATCGCGCTGGGGGTGGATCCGATGATCCTGGCGTCCATCCGCCTCCTCGGCTCCGATGCCCCCGAACCGGCCGTCGCCTGGATGAACGACCTGTTCGCAGCCGGTAATCCGCTGTTCTCGTTGGCGTATGCCGACTCCGACATATCCGGGCTGAGCCAGGCCGGGGCCAACCCGTTGCCGTCACCGATCGCGTTCGACCAGCTGATCGACTCGTCGCGTTTCGCGGCCGGCTCCACCGCGCAGCCGACGACACCGGCCACCGACACGGAGTCGACGCCACCCACCGACGGCGCATCCGGCGACGCGGAAGACCCGAACGCCGGAGGCGCGGGTCAGGACGCCCCGTCGGCCCCCGCCACGAACCCGGCCGCCCCCGCGCTGCCCACGACGCAGTCGCTGCTGGCCCTGCCCACCGGCCTCCCGAACCTCGCCTGGCCCCAGAGCGACACGGTCGTCGCGCGTGATCTGCCGGTCTTCGCGGCCTCGGGCTATGCGGCGGCGATCCTGTCGAGCTCGAACGTCAAGGGGGCCACCGGGTCGACCGAGAACGCCGTGACGACCATCGACGGCGTCACGTCGGTCGTGTCGGACGACGCCCTGTCGCGGCTGATCGCCCGGGCCGCCTCGGCACCGGACGACGCCACCTGGAAGAGCACGGTCGCCCAGCTCTCGGCCAGCGCGTCGACCATCGCCTACGAGCGGCCGAGCGATGCGCGCACGATCCTCGTCACCCTCGATCGCGACTGGATCACCGACAGCGCCCGACTCGCCGAGACGGTCGACACGTTCGACTCCCTGCCCTGGACGACCCCCGCCTCCCTCTCCGACGCCCTGGCCGCGACACCCTCGACGAGCTCTGTCTCCGACAAGGCCGAGCCGGAGGCACGGCTCGCCTCCCTGCGCTCGCTCGCGACCGCCTACGGCCAGGTCCGCGATTTCGCCACCGCCCTCTCCGAGCCGCAGCAGGTCACCGCCCCGTCGGCGCTCACGACGCTCGCGATCTCGTCGAACGCCTGGCGCAGCAACGAGGCCGGCTTCACCACCGAGGTCTCGGAGGCCGTGACGGAGGCCGCGAAGCAGACCGCGACCGTGTCGATCGTGCAGGGCAGTGACTTCCGGATCGTCAGCGACCGCACCTCCCTCCGCGTGTATCTGCAGAACATGACGAACTCGGTCGCGACCGTCAACCTCGCCGTGGCGCCGTCGAACCCGAGTCTCAAGGTCGAGAAGAACCCGATCCTGGTCGAGATCCAGCCGCAGTCGCAGACCCGCGTGAGCGTGCCGGTGCAGTCGGTGGCGAACGGCACCGTCAACATCCGGATGACCCTCGCCAGCACCACCGGTGTCGCCATCTCGGCTCCGGCCACCGTCGCGATCGACGTCCAGGCGGGGTGGGAGACGGCCCTCACCTGGACCTTCGGCATCGCCGTCGCGCTCATCTTCGCCGGCGGCATCTACCGCACCGTGCGTCGCCGCCTGCACCCGAAATCAGCGGATGACGACTCCGCCGCGAAAGGCACCACGTGAGCACGAGCTCGACCACCTCTTCGGGCGGCATCGGCCGCGCGAGCGCCCTGCTCGCCTCCGGCACGCTCGTGTCGCGCGTGCTGGGCTTCGTCAAGACGGCCTTCCTGGCGTACGTCATCGGCCAGTCCTTCAGCAGCAGCGCCGACTCGTTCGCGCTGGCCAACCAGCTGCCGAACAACATCTACGCGCTGATCGCGGGCGGCCTGCTCAGTGCCGTCCTCGTGCCGCAGATCGTGAAGGCCGCCGCGCACAGCGACGGCGGTCAGACGTACATCAACAAGGTGGTGACGCTCGGCACCCTGGTGTTCGCGGTGGTGACCCTGATCGCGACACTGGCCGCACCCCTCCTCGTCCGGGTCTATGCCGATCAGGCGTCAGACACCGGCTCGGGAGGTTACTCGCCGGCCGCGATCTCCTTGGCGACGGCGTTCGCGTTCTGGTGCCTGCCGCAGATCTTCTTCTACGCGATGTACTCGCTGCTCAGCGAGGTCCTCAACGCTCGTCAGGTCTTCGGCCCGTTCACGTGGGCACCCGTCATCAACAACGTGGTGGCCCTCGCCGGTCTCGGCGTCTTCCTGCTCGTCTTCGGGCAGGCCACGGGAGACGCCTCAGGAGGCACGTGGAACGCCACCAGCATCAGCCTCCTCGCCGGCACCGCGACTCTCGGTGTCGTGGCTCAGGCCGCCTTCCTGTTGCTGTTCTGGCGGCGTGCGGGCCTGACCTTCAGGCCCGACTTCCGATGGCGGGGCGTCGGCCTCGGCGCGACGGGCAAGGCGGCCGGCTGGCTACTCGGCATGGTGTTGATCACGCAGCTCGCGGGCATCGTCCAGAGCCGCGTGGTGAGTCTCGGCAGCAGCGTCGGCGCCTCGAACGCGACGGTGGCCAACTCGTGGCTGTTGTTCATGCTGCCGCACGGCATCATCGCCGTGTCGATCGGCACCGCCTACTTCACGCGGATGAGCGGCCACGCCTCGCGGGACGACCTGCGTTCACTCCGCCTCGACATCTCGCAGTCGATCCGCGTCATCGGACTGTTCATGGTCTTCGCCGCCGTCGCCCTGATGGTCGTCGCGATGCCGTTCGCCCGGTTCTTCGAGCGTGACCCGGACGCGGTCTCCGACATGGCGACCGTGCTGCACGCGTATCTGCCCGGGCTCATCCTGTTCAGCGTCCTCTTCATGATCCAGCGCGTGTTCTATGCCCTGCACGACCAGCGCACGCCGTTCTTCATGCAGCTCACGCAGTCGGTCGTGTTCGTCGGGGGAGCCCTGCTCGCGCCGATGATCGTGGGCGGCAACGGGATCGCCGCCGCCGTCGCCGTGGCCACCACCGTCGCGGGCACGGTGCAGGCCGTCATCGCGCTCGTGCTGCTGCACCGCCGTCTCGGCGGCTACGACGGACTCTGGATCGTGCGCCGGTACGTCCAATACCTCGTCGTCGCACTCGTCGCGGGTGCGTTCGGTGTGTTCATCGTGACGGTCATGGGCGGTTACACCGTGGGCGGATTCGGTCAGCAGAGCGCTCTCACGGGTCTGACGACCGTCATCGTGGCGGGTGTCGCCATGTCGGTCGTCTACTTCGGCGTGCTCACCGTGTTCCGTCTGCCCGAGCTCGAGTCGTTGACGAAGCCGGTCGTCCGACGCGCCTCCTCGGCCGCCCGACGACTCGTCCGTCGCTAGCCTCCGGTCGTCCCAGGACGCCGGAATACCGCGTGGCTAGAGTGTGTTGACCACCCCAGACAAGGCGATGCATCGAGTGTCGCTGTCGATCCCGAACTCCTAGGAGGCTCCGACCATGCGTCAGGTCATCATCATCGGCTCCGGCCCCGCCGGCTACACGGCCGGCATCTACGCCGCCCGCGCCGGTCTGAAGCCGCTCATCGTCGCGAGCTCCGTCGAGGCGGGTGGCGAACTGATGAAGACGACCGAGGTCGAGAACTTCCCCGGGTTCCCCGAGGGCATCCAGGGCCCCGACCTCATGTTCAAGATGCAGGAGCAGGCCGAGAAGTTCGGTGCCGAGGTCGTGCTCGACGACGTCACCGCGGTCGAGCTGACCGGCGACGTGAAGAAGGTCACCCTGGGCGACGGCACCGTCGAGGAGAGCCTCACGGTGATCTTCGCCACGGGCAGCGCCTACCGCAAGCTCGGCCTCGCCGACGAAGAGCGCCTGAGCGGCCGCGGCGTCAGCTGGTGCGCCACGTGCGACGGCTTCTTCTTCAAGCAGAAGGAGATCGCGGTCGTCGGTGGCGGCGACTCGGCGATGGAGGAGGCGACCTTCCTCACGCGCTTCGCGTCGAAGGTCTACGTCGTCCACCGCTCGAGCACGTTGCGCGCGTCGAAGATCATGCAAGACCGCGCGCATGCCAACGAGAAGATCGAGTTCCTGTTCGACAAGCAGGTCACCGCGATCCTCGGTGGCGAGAAGGCCACCGGCGTGACGCTCACCGACACGGTGGACGGCAGCACCAGCGACCTCGAGCTCGACGGCCTGTTCATCGCCATCGGCAACGACCCGCGCGTGCACCTCGTCCACGGCCAGCTCGACCTGACCGAGGACGGCACCATCGCCGTCCAGGGACGCAGCTCGAAGACCAACCTGACCGGCGTCTTCGCCGCGGGCGACGTCATCGACGCCACGTACCGCCAGGCCGCCACCGCTGCGGCTTCGGGCACCGTCGCGGCCCTCGACGCCGAGCACTACCTGGCGTCGCTCGACCAGGCCCGCCTGGCCGAGCAGACCATCGGATCGGCCGAGGGCGTCGAGACGTCCGAGTCCGTCGTGGCCTGACCCGCGCCTCCTCGACTCACCGACCTCACCGATTTCCAGACAGCACGACTAGTCAGCACGACGAAAGGAACACCATGAGCAGCGCAAAGGCAGTCACCGACGCCAGCTTCGAGAGCGACGTCCTCAAGAGCGACAAGACGATCCTGGTCGACTTCTGGGCCGAGTGGTGTGGCCCGTGCCGCGCCGTCTCGCCGATCCTCGACCAGATCGCGGCCGAGCACGCCGACAAGATCGAGATCGTCAAGCTCAACGTCGACGACAACCCGCAGACCGCCATGCAGTACCAGATCACGTCGATCCCGGCGATGAAGGTCTACCGCGGTGGCGAGGTCGTCAAGACGGTCATCGGCGCCAAGCCCAAGCCGGCCCTCGAGGCCGACCTGGCGGAGTTCCTGGCGTAGATCCACTACCCCCGAGAGCCCGCCCAGCACACCCGCTGGGCGGGCTCTCGTCGTATCCGGACACCCCCGGGCATATATTTGAACGCATTACCCTCCAGCGATAGGGACGCAGATGAGCAATCAGGGCACCAACCTCGATCCGTGGTACGACAGCTACGCCGACCGCACGGCCGGTCTGAGCGCCTCCGAGGTCCGAGCCCTGTTCGCCGTCGCCAGCCGGCCCGAGGTGGTCTCGCTCGCCGGCGGCATGCCGTACGTCTCCGCCCTGCCGCCCGAGCTGGTCTCCGGCTCGATCGAGCGCGTGCTGTCCAAGAACGCCGCCATGGCGCTGCAGTACGGCTCGGGTCAGGGCACGCCCGCGATCCGCGAGCACATCATGCAGATCATGGCCATGGAGGGCATCCGCGGCAGCGCCGACGACGTGGTCGTCACGACCGGCTCGCAGCAGGCGCTCGACCTCGTCACCAGGCTCTTCATCAACCCCGGTGACGTCGTCCTCGCCGAGTCGCCCAGCTACGTGGGCGCCCTCGGCGTCTTCCGGGCGTACCAGGCCGACGTCCAGCACGTCGTCATGGACGACGAGGGCCTCGTTCCGGAGGCGCTGCGCGAGTCGATCGCGAATCTCACGGCCCAGGGCAAGCGGATCAAGTTCCTGTACACGATCCCCAACTTCCACAACCCGGCCGGTGTCACGCTCAGCTGGGCCCGCCGTCTCGAGATCCTCGAGATCTGTCGCAGCGCGGGCATCCTCGTCCTCGAGGACAACCCCTACGGGCTCATCTACTTCGACAAGCCGGCGCCGCAGGCCATGCGCTCGGTCGACGACGAGGGTGTCATCTATCTCGGGTCGTTCTCGAAGACGCTCGCACCGGGCTTCCGGGTGGGCTGGGCCCTGGCTCCGCACGCCATCCGCGAGAAACTCATCCTCGCCAACGAGTCGGCGACCCTGGCTCCGAACTCGTTCGGGCAGTTCGTCATCACCGAATACCTCGACCAAGCCGATTGGCGCGGGCAGATCGACGTCTTCCGGGGCCTGTACGCCGAGCGTCGCGACGCCATGCTCTCGGCCCTGGGGGAGCACCTGCCCTCACTCAGCTGGACGAAGCCCAACGGCGGCTTCTTCGTCTGGTTGAGCCTGCCGGAGGAGCTCGACTCGAAGGCCATGCTGCCCCGTGCCGTGAAGGAACTCGTGGCCTACACCCCGGGCACGGCGTTCTTCGCCGATGGTGGGGGAGCCCACCACATTCGCCTCTCGTTCTGCTACCCCCAGCCCGAGATGATCAAGGTGGGGGTGGGTCGCCTGGCCAACGTCATCAATGGGGAGCTGGACCTGCTCCGCACCTTCTCCGGCGCTCGCCTGGGGAAGGTCGCGGCCTCGCGTCCGAGCATCACGACGCCTCCGCCCAACATCGACTGACCAGGCTTTTTCGCTGGTCGTGCACATGCCCGACCTCACCAGGCGGCCTCGCCCTCATCTGAACCAGAAGGAATGACGCGTCCCATGACCTCGTCCGAATCGCGTACCGTCACCGTCCTCGCCGGAGGCATCTCGCACGAGCGCGACGTCTCGTTGCGCTCGGGGCGCCGAGTCGTCGACAGCCTGACCGCCCACGGCATCTCGGTGTCCGTCCATGACCCGGACGCAGCACTCCTCGGGCACCTCACCGAGAACCGTCCCGATGTCGTGTTCCCCGCACTGCACGGTGCCAGCGGCGAGGACGGCGCCCTGCGAGGTCTGCTGGAGGCACTCGACATCCCCTTCGTGGGCAGCTCGAGCGCAGCCTCGCGTCTCGCCTGGGACAAGCCGACGGCGAAGGAGCTCGCGCGTCGCGCCGGCGTCCACACGCCGCGGGGGATCACCCTCTCGCACGACGCATTCCGGGAGCTCGGCGCGGTGGGCGTCCTGGACGCGATCTCCGAGGAGCACCCGGTCCCCGTCGTCGTGAAGCCGGCCCGAGGCGGATCAGCGCACGGTGTGACCGTCGTCGAGGACGCCTCGGACCTACCCCGCGCCATGGTGGACGCGTACACGTACTGCGACGACGTCATCGTCGAGCAGAAGATCGTCGGCACCGAGGTCGCCGTCGGTGTCATCGACACGGGTGATGGGCCGACCGCACTGCCCGCGACCGAGATCGTGCCCCGCAACGGGGTCTATGGCTTCGAGGCTCGGTATAACGCTGGTGAGACCACGTTCTATACGCCCGCACGCCTGGATGCTACAGCCACAGAGGCCGTCGCAACGGCGGCCGTAGCCGTTCATGAGGCGCTCGGGCTGCGCCACCTGTCCCGTGTCGACCTGATCGTCGACGCGGCTGGGACGCCGTGGTTCCTCGAAGTCAACGTTCTGCCAGGGCTGACGGAGACGTCCCTTGTTCCCATGGCCTTGGACGCTGCGGGATACGAGCTGGGTCTCGTGTATGCGGCACTGGCCGAGAAGGCGATCACGGATCACGCCGCATAGGTGCGACTGTTTCACGTGAAACACGGCTCCCGCCAGTATGGTCGGGAGCCGTTTCACGTGAAACGGGCTGCCTCTCTGGGGCTAGTCGCCTAGTGGTGGGAAGCCCACGGTTTGATCGCCTGATGTGACGTCCTCAAGTCGGATAGTACAAAGCGAAACGCCCCTCCTCTCGGAGGGGCGTTTCACGTGAAACCTCGCGTGTTGAGCGTCTACTCCCCAGACTCCTGGCCCAGGGCCCCGAGAATACGGTTCAAGTCCTGCATCGACGCGAAATCGATCGTGATGGAACCCTTTCGCGCACCCAGGGACACCTTGACGCGTGTCTCCAAACGGTCACCCAGGTGCTCGGCCACCTCATCGAGGTGCGCTTGGTGACGACCCGGGTTCGCACTCCGCGTCGACTTCGGCTTGGCACTGCCACCCGCAGCGATCGCCTCAGCGGCTCGGACGGACAGATCCTCGTTGACGATCTTGTCCGCCAGACGTTCCATCAACACGGTGTCACCCGTCGAGAGGATGGCCCGTGCGTGTCCGGCTGACAACACACCGGAGGCCACCCGACGCTGCACCGACGAGGGCAGACGCAGCAGGCGCAGTGTGTTCGAGATCTGAGGCCGGCTGCGCCCGATCCGGCTGGCCAGCTCCTCTTGCGTGATTCCGAAATCGGCAAGAAGTTGCTGATAGGCGGACGCTTCTTCGAGCGGGTTGAGCTCGGCCCGGTGGAGGTTCTCGAGCAGCGCATCGCGCAGCATGGCGTCGTCAGCGGTGTCTTTGACGATCGCCGGAATCGTCGCGAGGCCGAGTTCCTTGGTCGCCCGAAGTCGACGCTCACCCATGATGAGCTCGTACTGAGGCCCACCCTTCGTCGGTGACGGAAGGGGGCGCACGACCACCGGCTGCAGGACACCCACCTCGCGGATGGACGTGACCAGCTCGGCCAGCTCTTCCTCACGAAACTCCGATCGCGGCTGCTTCGCGTTCGGGACGATGTCCAGCGGGTTGAGGCTCGCCAAGCGGGCCCCGGGGACGGCCACGAGCTCCTCCGCTGTCGCGGATTGCTGCCCTGTCGGGAAGAAGACGTCCACAGGACGCCCCTGCGACTCGTCGCCGACGGGGATGAGGGCGCCGATACCGCGCCCGAGGCCTGTTCTCTTGGTTGCCACTACTGGGGTGCTCCTCGGCGTGCTAGTTCGGCGGCCGCTTCGAGATACGAGAGCGACCCGGGGGAGTTGGTGTCGTAGCTGATGACGGTCTGGCCATAACCAGGCGCCTCGCTGATCCGCACAGACCGGGGGATGAGCGTCTTGAGCGCCTCTTTGGGGAAGTGCTCCCGCACATCGGCGACGACCTGCTGAGCGAGGTTCGTCCGCCCGTCGTACATCGTCAAGAGGATGCTCGAGACCGCGAGTTTCGGGTTGAGGTGCTTCTCGATCAGCTGGATGTTGCGGAGAAGCTGACTCAGACCCTCCAGCGCGTAGTACTCGCACTGGATCGGGATCAGGACTTCTTGTGCGGCGACGAAGGCATTGATGGTCAGGAGGCCGAGCGAGGGAGGGCAGTCGATGAAGACGTAGTCGAACCGCTCACCAGCCGCCTCCGTCTCGGAGAGATAGGCGTCCAGAGCCGTGCGGAGGCGCTGCTCACGCGCCACCAAGGAGACGAGCTCGATCTCCGCTCCGGCCAGATGGATCGTTGCCGGCACACAGAACAGCGTCGGGAACTCGGGGCTCTGCTGCACGACATCGGCCATGGCACCGTCGCCGACGATCACGTCGTAGACACTTGCCGTCTCCGCGCGATGCTCCACTCCGATCGCCGTCGAGGCATTGCCCTGAGGGTCGAGGTCGATGACGAGCACCTTCGCCGACGATCGTGCCAGCGCGGCCGCGAGGTTGACCGTGGTGGTCGTCTTTCCGACGCCACCCTTCTGGTTCGACACCGTGATGACTCGGGTGTGATCCGGAGCCGGTAGGGGATCGGTCGACAGCGCCAGACGACGTCGTGTCAGATCTGCCAGCTCTCGGGCTAGGGGAGTCGTGGCATCGTACTCGGGAGAGGAACTCACCGGATGAATCTCCGTATCGCCATGTTTCACGTGAAACAGTCTGGAATCTCGACGCCCGATCGGGGTGCTGAGACACCCACGCGACGCTTTGGACAACTCTAACGCCCGAGACCGACAAAGCAGCCCCGAAACTCACCGCAATCGTTGTAATACCTGTTCAGATACCAGATACGACGAATCTGACCCGCGCCTCCCCAGGAAGGTCTCTGAGAGGCGAGATGGGCACACGCCTCTCGGACCGGGAGCAGCAATGCGCTCAGATTGGCTCTCACAGAGCCGGAACGGGTGTCAGTCGAGCGTGGCGCGGAAGACGCGAGTCGTCTCCTCGACCACACCGACACCGAGCTCGAGCACTTCGACGTCGACGAGGTGATTTTTGGCGATCACCTTGCGAGCCGCTTCGATCTCGGCATCGACGCGCGCGCCCTTCATCAACAGCAGCTGGCCACCGGTCTTCACGAGCGGAACGGTCAGCGGGATGAGTTTGGACAGCGCCGACACGGCCCGAGCGGTCGCCTGGTCGAGCCACTCGCCCAGCTGCGCCTCTTCAGCCCGGGTACGGACGACCTCGACGTTCGTCAAGCCGAGACGGTCGGCCTCCGTGCGGAGCCAATCGACGCGTCGCTCCATCGGCTCGATCAACACGAGCGTGGAGTCGGGACGGGCCGCAGCCAGGACCAGACCCGGCAGGCCGGCGCCGGATCCGATGTCGCCCACCCGACCCGCGACGAGCAGGGGAGCCACGAGGCCACTGTTGATGACATGGCGGGTCCACAGCCGAGGCAGTTCGAGGGGCCCGATCAGGCCCAGCTCTTCGCCGTACTGCGCGAGGTCGCGGGTGAACTGCCGGACGACGTCGATCCGATCGCCGAAGACGGCTGCCGCCGCTGCCGGTTCGGCCTCGAGCTCACCCACGGATTCGGTCATGACGGTGCCTGTTCGTTCAGCGCGGCGTTCCGCACGGACGCCGGGGGAGTGACGGTGGTGTCGACGCGCTCGCTCAGGAGGCGCGGGTGATGACCGTGTGGCGGTCGCGACCCTCGCCCTGCGACTCCGACGTGAAACCACGCGCGGCCACGATGTCGTGGACGAGCTTGCGCTCGTACGACGACATGGGCGGCAGCGAGGCCGCGGTCGCGCCCTCTTCGAGACGCTCGACGGCACGGTCGACGAGGGCACCGAGCTCGGTCTCGCGCGTCGCGCGCGACCCGCCGATGTCGAGGATCAACCGCGAGAACTCGCCCGTCTTCGTCTGCACCGCGATGCGAGCGAGCTCCTGCAGGGCATTGACCGTGTCCGGCTTCGACAGCACCCGGAGGTTGCTGTCGCCGCTCGAGTCGATCGAGATGTACGAACGCCCGGAGCGCACCTCGATGTCGATGTCGCCGTCGAGATCGCAGATGTCGAGCAGCTCTTCGATGTAGTCGGCCGCGATGTCGCCCTCGTCGCCGTCGACATCCGACGAGCTGGTCGCCGCCGTGTCGTCGCCGACAGCCGAGGAGGCGGTCGTCGCGTCGTCGACGTCGGGTGCGGCAGCCTGTGCGTCGGCACGCTGGGCGTCGGCGGTCTGGTCGATGTCGGTGTTGTCCATGGCGGGAGTGTCTCTTCCGGGTGGGGCGGTTGTCGATCGAGGTGCCGCGGTCAGCAGCGGGGAGCCGTCAGGCAGCCAAGGCTACTTCTTGGCGCCGTTCTGCTTCTTGGCACGGTTCTTGCCGACCGGCTGAGCACGCTGCGTCTGCTTCGGCACGGCGGGGGCCGACTCGATCTCGGTGACGGTGATATCGCCGAGCGAGAGACCCTTGCGCTGTTGCTTCTTGGCCAGTCGCTCTTCACGAGCCAGGGCGGCCTCGCTGCCCGGGGTCGGCATGTTGCGGATGACCAGGAACTGCTGACCCATCGTCCAGATGTTCGAGGTGAGCCAGTAGAACATGACGCCCAGCGGGAAGGACAGACCCGAGAAGACGAACACCAGGGGCAGGAAGTACAACAGCATGCGCTGCTGCTTGAACATCGGGCTCGCCTTGGTCTCGGGCGACATGTTCTTGGAGACGATCTGCAGCTGCGTGATGAACTGCGACGCGGTCATCACGACCACCATGATGCCGGCCATGAGCCGGACCTCCCACGTCGTGGCGCCGAGGAAGGTCTCCTTAAGCGGGGCACCGAACAGCGACGACTCACCGAACGAGGTGGACAGGGCCTGGTTCAGGAGGCCGATGCCGACCTTGTCCTGCTGGGCGTTGTGCAGCACCGAATAGAGGCTGAAGAAGATGGGCATCTGGATCAGCAGCGGCAGGCACGAGCTGAGCGGGTTCGTGCCCGTGTCCTTGTAGAGCGCCATCGTCTCGCGCGACATGGCCTCCCGGCTGAACTGGTCGCGCTTGCCCTTGTACTTGTCCTGGATCTTCTTGAGCTGGGGCGCGATCTCCATCATGCGGCGCTGGCTCTTGATCTGGCGGACGAAGATCGGGATGAGCGCGGCACGGACGACGAGCACGAGGCCCACGATCGACAGCACCCAGGTGCCACCCGCGGCGGTGTCCATACCGATGCCGGTCAGGATGGTGTGGAAGCCCACGAGGATGGCTTCGACGACCCATTTGAGGGGCCAGAGGACGGTACCGAGAAGGTCCATGGTGTGCGGGTCAGCCCTTTCCGTGGCTCTGTGCGGCGAGAGTGTTCTGTGGGGCCATCAGGGGGCCGGCGCCGAATCGCGGTGTCACGAAGCCGAACTTCGTGACGGAGTACTTCTGTGTACGAGGAGTGGGGACGTCATCGATGCCCCCGGCGGCCCACGGGTGGCACCGGGCGATCCGCCAGGAGCCCATCGCGACACCGCGGACGACGCCGTACTGCTGGATGGCCTCGAGTGCGTATCGCGAGCACGACGGGTAGTACCGGCAGACGTCGCCGTAGAGAGGGGAGATGACCGCCCGGTAGGCGCGCAAGACGATCACGCATGCGTTGCGCGGCAGCAATGCCACCACCTGCACGATCTGCCTCACGATCTCACACCCCTGTCGACGACCCCGGTGATATCCCTGAGCAGGGTAGACCAAGGAACTTCGATACTGCCTGGCAAGGCACGGATCACGAGATCCGTGCCGGGAGGGATGGTCGGCAACAAGGAGGCGCAGATCGCTTTGAGGCGACGACGTACCGTGTTGCGGGCGACCGCGTTGCCGACGTTCTTGGCCACGATGAAGCCGAACCGGATCTGGTCGTCATCGCGACGACGTACGTAGACGACCGAGTGCGCCGTGCCCGACTTGCGGCCACGGCGCACTGTGGTTCGGTAATCGTCTGCGCGAACGATCCGGTTGGCCCTGGCCAACACCGGGGACTACGCGGACAGTTCGGTGCGACCCTTGCCACGACGAGCGGCGAGGATGGCGCGACCCGCGCGGGTGCGCATACGAGCACGGAAGCCGTGCTTCTTGGCGCGGCGACGGTTGTTCGGCTGGAACGTTCTCTTGCTCATGGTTTTTTCTCCAGGGATGCGGACCACGCCTAGTGCATGACCCGAGAAGTCTTGTACAGCCCAACTGGCTGAAATCAACTGATTAAAAGTACGCGGCTTCTGACTCCTGGTCAAACGCGAGGAGAAAAGAGCCATTATCCACACTGTTGAAAACTTGGGTTGTGAACGACATGCCCCTGAGAACTAAGGTGGGTATCTCCCGCCCCACATCCGCGTGATCGCGGGCATGACGCAGACGTCCCGAAGAGATCGACCGAGATCCTTCGGTGGATAAACCTGTGCATAAGTCGGTGGGACGCACCCGGGGCAGACGTCTGCAGCGGGCCTCTCGCACCAGACGCATCACGACAGCTCCACCCCGACGTAGAAAGAGACAGAC